>JBGSVC010000602.1:0-3769 GCA_041753175.1 Planctomycetaceae bacterium | reverse complement strand
GATAACCTGCCGCGTATCGAAGCGATGGGCCTGAAAACAGTCGATCTGCTTTTTGACCCTCAAAAACTTCCCAGTGATTTCATGTCAGACCGGACTTTATTTGCTACCAGACGATTATTGTCGCTGGCACGCACATATTTTCGTCATCAAAAATATGCAGACGCCTTCCGCTGCTATCGTCAGGCTGCTCTCATCAGACCATCGGTTCTGACAGATCCAACTCATCTGGGCAGGTTCCTGCGGTCGGCTTGTTGGCAATTCTTCCCCGGACGCTGAAAATCCTATTTTTGACTCCTTGCCAAGTTGGCTCAGAACAGCTACCCTACCCTTTGAGATCTTCAGCTTGAAGATTCATAGTTTGCATCAAAACTGCGCCACAAACTGTCCGGAATGAGTCATCGTACTTTCCTGGCAGGCCTGAAGGCCTCAAAACTGCAGTCTTTGAGCCCCATTGCCAGCCGTTGGCTCTCCACATGCCATTCGTTTGTGCACTCCTTCTCGAAATTCCTAACTGACTATGCCAGAAGCACTTCCAGATCATCAGAGAGTCGTCATTACTGGCGTTGGGTTGACGTCTCCCAATGGAAATACGCTCGCTGAATATCGCGAGAACTTGCTGGCTGGTAAATCGGGAGTCGTGAACTACCAAACGCGATACATGGGCGATGTTTTGGCGGGTGTGTGTAACTTTGATGATCTCAAGTACCAGAAACGTCGTGACCTTCGTCGTGGCACACGCGTTGGCTCGATCTCCATCTTCTGTGCCAACGAAGCAGTCATCGATTCCCAGATCAACTGGCTCGACTACCCCAAAGATCGGGTGGGTGTTTATTTAGGAATCACCGAACACGGAAATGTCGAGACCGAAAACGAAGTCTACGAAATCTCCAAATACGACTACGATACCACAGTCTGGACACATCATCACAATCCGCGTACTGTCGCCAACAATGCCGCCGGTGAAGTGACGATCAACATGGGCATTACCGGGCCCCACTTGACCGTTGGCGCTGCATGTGCCGCAGGAAATGCCGGGTTTATTCAGGCCGTTCAGATGCTCCGTCTTAACGAAGTCGATCTGGCCATTGCAGGTGGTGTTTCGGAAAGTATTCACACCTTCGGCATTTTCGCCAGCTTCGCCAGCCAGGGAGCATTGGCTCACCACGAAGATCCGTCAAAAGCATCCCGGCCCTTCGATATTAAAAGAAATGGAATTGTCGTCGCCGAAGGCGGAGGCATTTGTACCCTCGAACGACTCTCAGATGCCAATGCCCGCGGCGCAAAAATTTACGGTGAAATCGTCGGCTATGCTATGAATTCCGATGCCACCGACTTTGTTCTCCCCGACTCCAACCGTCAGGTCGAATGTATTCACTTGGCCTT
Organism: Planctomycetaceae bacterium; assembly: GCA_041753175.1. Lineage (GTDB taxonomy): Bacteria > Planctomycetota > Planctomycetia > Planctomycetales > Planctomycetaceae > SXPC01. The sequence goes on along the minus strand of JBGSVC010000602.1, from coordinate 2,386 downwards.
AAAGCGGGCCGGGCTAACTCCTTCCGACATCGATATTGTCAGCAGTCACGCGACCGCCACTGAACAAGGCGACATCGAAGAGTGTAAAGCGCTGAGAAAAGTTTTCGAAGGGACAAACGCCGCGATCAACAATACAAAAAGTTTCATCGGACACGCCATGGGCGCAGCCGGTGCCCTCGAATTGCTGGGGAACGTCCCCTCGTTCCAGGATCGAATCGTTCACGCGACCATCAACGTCGACGAACTCGACCCTCAATGTCATTTGTCTCAATTGGTCATCAATGAGCCTCGAAAACTGGACAAGGCCGACTATATCCTCAATAATTCCTTTGGCATGCTCGGAATTAATTCTGTGATAATTGTCAAACGCTACTAGTTTTGTCATCTTATGGTTTCGACATCGCAGTCCGAATACTCGGCACGATGCAAGACCAGTCCTCGCCTAATTTTATAGACGGATTATCGACTACAGGGAACGTATTTCATGGCACCTTCGGAAATCAGACAGGTTATTCTCGACATCCTCACACGCATTGCTCCCGACGAAGATCTTTCCAACCTGGATGATTCCAAAGCGTTTCGTGAACAAATGGAACTCGACAGCATGGACTTCCTCGATATCGTCATGGAACTCCGCAAGCAGTACCGAGTCCAGATCCCGGAAGAAGATTATCATCACCTCGTCACCATGGATAGCACCGTCACCTACCTGACGCCAATCCTCAAAGACACGCCAAAAACAGCTTCGGCTCGCTAATTCTCAGCAAGCTCTCTTATATTCTGTCGGAACCCTTTGGTGAAATACGACACGATCATTATCGGGGCCGGCATGTCCGGTCTGGCCGCGGGAATCCGTCTGGCCTACTACGACCAGAAAGTGGCTCTTCTCGAACGACATACCACCATCGGCGGTCTCAATTCTCTCTATCGTCTCCGCGGACGAAATTATGATGTCGGTCTCCACGCCGTCACCAACTATGCACCCCCGGGATCCAAGTCGGGCCCCATGAGCAAATTGCTCAAACAACTTCGTCTCAGGTGGGACGATTTCGATCTATCCCCGCAGGACTCTTCCCGGATCTCTTTTCCAGGACATGATCTGGATTTCAGCAACGATTTCTCACATCTCCAGTCCCAAATCGACCTAGAATTCCCGACCCAATCCGATGGGTTTCAAAGGCTTGTCAACTACATCACTGAATTTGATGAACTCAATCTCGATCAACAACCCGTCTCCGCCAGGCAGATCGTCTCGACATTTTTAAGCGAGCCCGTCCTTGTCGATATGCTCTTTTGCCCGCTCATGTTTTACGGCAGTCCGACGTCACACGATATGGACTTCAGCCAGTTCGTCGTCATGTTCAAAAGCATTTTCCAACAAGGATTTGCCCGACCGTTCAAGGGGGTCCGTCAGATCCTCAAAACACTCACCCGTCAACTCAAATCGCTCGGAGGAGAACTCAAGCTCCGTCATGGCGTCAAACGCATCCTCACGCATCACGGCAAAGCCATCGGCGTTGAACTCGAAGATGGTCGCCAACTTGAGGCTGATACCATTCTCTCTTCGATCGGCGTCGCTGAAACCATGGCGTTGTGTCCGGGGTTCGAATCTCTGTCCCAACAGCAGCCCCAATATCGACCCGGAGAAATCAGTTTTTGTGAAATTATCTACGTCCTTAAATCACTTCCACAAACGCTCGGACATAAGCAGACGATTGTTTTCTACAATTCGCTCCCTGATTTTCATTACGAGCCACCCACCGAGCCATGTGATCTGCGCAGCGGGATCATCTGCTCCCCCAACAATTTCCTTTATAACGCAGATGCAAACGGGTTGATCCCCTCATTGGAAGACGGCATCATGCGCGTCACCGCTCTGGCGAATCCCGATTATTGGCTGAACCTCTCACCCGAAGAATACGCATCTGAAAAGCTGATCTGGGAACGCCGCATTTACGAATCCGCGCGGGCACACATGCCAGAGTTTCGAGATCAAATTCTCGATATCGACATGTTCACGCCCAAAACCATCAAGCGTTTCACGGGTCATTTTCATGGCTGCGTCTACGGTTCTCCGGTCAAACATCTTCAGGGGAAAACACCCCTGGACCATCTCTACCTGATCGGAACCGATCAGGGATTCCTGGGGATCGTCGGCTCAATGCTTTCTGGCATTACGATGGCCAATAATCACGTCTTAAACGCCCGGTAATCTCCCATCGGTTCAATAAACGGTTGAAATGAATTGCTCTCAACACGTAGGGTTTTTTATTTCGTCAACTCAACCGTGATCGCCATGGTAATAGGCGCAGTGTCACTATCGCCTTTGAGGAGTTCGATCGAATTGATGATGGCTCGACGTTGTGGTGTCACTGTGACCATTCTC
>JBGSVC010000601.1:0-2470 GCA_041753175.1 Planctomycetaceae bacterium | reverse complement strand
TTTCTGGGCAAAAACCACGTCACCACCGGGAAGTTTTCATAGTGAGATTTCGCCAGATCCCTGCAATACGCGTGTGCTTGAGCGAGGGTTAATTCCGGTCGACCGGAACACTGTGTTGACGGTCCCCATTGAGTTAACTGTTGCTCAAAATGCCGAATTGCCATGATGTCGGGTGTGGTAATGAAGTGACAGAAGTCGACTGAAGCCCTGGTGCCGATCGTAGCGAAATGCAGGGCACTTTGATATCATGGGAAACTTTTCACCGCTGACTTTCTGTAGAATCGTTGTTTTATGCCAGTGCCTCAAGTCGTCATTGTGGGTCGTCCCAACGTCGGAAAAAGCAGTATTATGAACTGGCTGGCCGGCAAATTTGTGTCGGTCGTTGATCCGACAGCCGGTGTTACGCGCGATCGTGTCGAATATTTGTTCCACGAAAAAGGCCGATATTTCGAATTGGTCGATACGGGCGGGATCGGAATTGTCGATGCCGATAATCTTTCGGAAGACATTGATCGGCAGATTCAAATCGGGATGGATAGTGCCGACCTGATTCTTTTTGTTGTCGATGGGACAGCAGGAGTGACGGCGCTCGATCAGGAAGTCTCGGCGCGTTTGCGCAAAATCGGACGGCCTGTGGTGTTAGTTGTCAATAAATGCGATTCCACAAAAACTGATGACGAAGTACCGGCGTTTTACAAGTTGATGAATGTCCCTTCGATCGTCACCAGTGTTAAGGCGAATCGTCATCGCAAGGAACTGCTGACAACAATTCTGGAGCATCTGCCAGAGGCGGACGAAAATGAGAGCCTGGAGGGGGATGAACTTTCCAGTGAACCAGAATTAAAACTGGCTATTGTGGGGCGTCGGAATGTCGGAAAAAGCACGTTTATCAATGCCATCGCACAGACAGATCGCATGATTGTCAGCGAGATTCCGGGAACAACACGTGATAGTGTCGACTTGAGATTCGAACTTGACGAGAAAACTTTTATCGCCATTGACACACCTGGTGTCCGAAAGAAGAAAAGTCTGGCCAACGACATCGAATTTTACAGTCTGGTCAGGGCTCAAAAAAGTATACGACGAGCCGACGTGATCATGATGTTTTTCAATTCTCAGGAAACGATCTCATCGGTCGACAAAAAACTGGTTTCCGAGATTCAGTCACATTACAAGCCTTGTCTGTTTGTTGTCAACAAATGGGATTTGGCCAAAGATGGCGGAATGTCGATGGAAAAATGGACCGAGTATCTTAAAAAGACCTTCTCCTCGATGCGTCATGTTCCGATTGCCTATATCACCGCCAAAGACGATCACAACACCAAACGCGTAATCAATCTGGCACAATCCGTTTACAAGCAGTCCACGATTCGAGTCTCAACAGGACGACTCAACAAAATCCTCAGAGCGGCGATGGACAACAATCCTGCCCCGATGCGCAAGGGGCGAATTCCCAAGGTCTATTTTGCCACTCAGGTCGCGATCCAACCTCCCACGATCGTACTCAAATGCAACGATCCCCAACTCTTCGACCCTTCGTGGCAGAGATATCTCAATGGTGTCTTTCGAGAAACGCTCCCCTTTCACGAAGTCCCCGTAAAAATCATCTATCGACCGAAAACGGAAGAAGATGCCGAAGACGAGTGATCGCAACAATCATGTCGAGGGTTCTGTCATGAGGAACTCTCGTTTCCAAGTCGGTTCGTGCACGGGCCAGCAGCGTGTGAGAATGTGTTCTCCGTGAATGCGGATCTGAGCATTTTCTGCATGACATCGCTGCCAGCATAGGCGCTCCTGATCTTCAAGATCACGCCGGACGTGTCCATTGATGGACAGGCGCCTGATCAGCTTTCCCTGATCAAACATCGAGATGACTAAATTCGGTTGCAAGCCGACAAGTCGACGGGCGATAAGTTCATAACTGGCGGTTGAAAAGAGAGATTTCATGATGGCCAGATCAAACTGACTATTCAGTGAAAGGCGGGAGAAGCTGGGTTCCGGCAAGAGCAGGCGGGTCCCGATTTCACTGGCGATTTGTTCCCTGATCGGGAGGCGATCGGGTCCGGGATCGTGAGTCGAACCTTCATTGTTAAGAATGTTGCCTGCAAAAATCTCACCCAGTTCATGAGCGATCGACCACTGCTGACGCTCCAGTCGGGCCTCGGGTTTGAGAAAAATGGTGGAGCGTTTCCCAATCAGCTTATGACGGGCACGAGTCGGTTGGTTGCGGTCGAATATGACGTCCACCCCCAATCGTGTGGCGATCTCCAGGGCGTCGAAGGGGGGCCCGGAAATTTGTGAATCCACAACCAGTTGTGTGGTCAATTGATCAATTTGCTCTGATAGCGACATGTGAAATTAGGCAATTCTGATCAAGATTTTGTATTAACCTCAATGGTCCCACAATACCGAATTCTCGGGGTGAGGAAAGGGAGGGTGCGCGTTAAATAATTCCGGTTGTCGGATTTGT
>JBGSVC010000600.1:0-6034 GCA_041753175.1 Planctomycetaceae bacterium | reverse complement strand
AAGAGTCAGGAAATCCATCAACACCAGGTCCCCCGGATTAGTCAACGGCTCAATCTGCTCAAAGGAGTTGACCAGCTCTTCTTCGTTTTCCAGGATGAGGGCATAGGCGCCTGTTTTCTCAGGGTTTTTAGGGTCTTTGGTGTGAACCCGCACCAGACCTTCTTTGTGTGATCTGGGGCACATCACGACAGGGCCCATATCGGCTGTCATCCTGGCCAAGGGGCTCCAGTAGACAATTCCATCGAGACTTCGAAACTGGGCAGGGTATTCCTGATGCCAGGGAGCCCGAAACTTGGCTTCATGAGGATTGTCGATCCGGATGCCGTAGCCTCCAGCCGCGACGGCCGGCATATCAGTACCGCGTAGTTGACGAAAGAGATCCTCATGCAACTGACTGGCAACTAGCCTGATAAAGGCCGGGATCTGTTTGACGGCGTCGTAGATCTCGCCACCATAACTGCGGTTGGCCTTAATGAGTGCCTGATATCCATCATCAAATGTGTCTGGAGTGAAAGGAGCTTGTTCAATAGGGAGATCATATTTGGCAATGAGCAACTTGATGAGTTGATAGATCCCTTTTTGAATCGGGACAATATCCTGTTCAAGGTCGTAGTAGTTTTTGAGAAGGAGATAGCCTTCTTCACGGAAAAACTCGATTTGTTCTGATGTCAGTGATCTGCTGGAAACTGAGAGTGTACTAGGCATGTCGTGCTCACTTCTAGAGGCGAAGAATGATCGTGTCTGATACAAAAGGTTCGGATAAAACTCAGGCGGCTACTTGTTGGCGGCCAACGAATGGCCAGGTTCGATCTTTGGTAGAAATCATGGACACTGGAAGGGGCCAGTTGATGGCGAAGGCGGGGTCGTCGAAGCGATAACCAAAGGCCGATTTGGCGTGATACTCTTGAGATATCTGGTAGAAGACTTCGCATCCATCGACGAGAGTCTGAAAGCCGTGCGCCAGTCCGGGGCCGATGAGAAGTTCGCGACGATTCTCGGCGGAAAGTTCAAAGCCCTGCCAGCAGCAAAATGTGGGTGAATCCGGACGGACATCGACGATCACATCAAAAATGCCGCCTTGTGTGCAACGCACGAGTTTTGTCTCTGCATGTGGTTCTCGCTGCAGATGCATACCTCGCAGGGTCCCCTGATGATGATTCCACGAAACGCTGCTTTGCGAAAAGCTGACGTCAATCCCTGCTTCTGCAAAGGCTTGTGAACATGAGACGCGCGCAAAGAATCCACGCTCGTCAATGAGCCTCTCGGGTTCTATAAGGTAAAGATCAGGAATAGTCGTCGGCTGGATATTCATAGAAACTTATAAGATTGATTGTTAGTCGCTCAACGAGTTAAGAGGTTGGTAGTCCGTTAAACAAGTGATTGCTCGTGTAGTTTCCTGAGAGAACGATGGCCAAAATAGGGCGTTTCTATTGATGCGACTCAAACGAAGGTTGGTCCTCCCGAAAAATCTATGGATTACTCAATCAGGAATGGGCTCACTTTCAAGGGGCTAAATGAGATGAACTTCTGGCAATGGAATAATGAACTTTCCACCACGATCGCGATAGGTCTGTTGTTGTGCCAGGATCTCTTCGGCGAAGTTCCAGGTCAGTAGCAGGACATAGTCTGGTTGATCCTCCAGGAGTTTTTCGGGAGAATAAATCTTGAGTTTTGTGCCTGGCGTATAGCGACCCTGTTTGACGGTGCTGCGATCGACAACATATTCAAGGTCCTGGCGTCCCAGTCCGAAATAGTTTAAGAGCGTGCTCCCTTTGGCAGAGGCGCCATAGACTGCAATCCGTTTTCCATCGGCTTTCAAGTCTTTAATCACAGTGGTTAACGTCTCTTTAAGTTGGGCCACATGATTGACAAACGGCTGGTAGGCTTTGTGAGAATTGACATGCCAGCCAGCCTCTTCGTCAATGAGTGCCTGGACTGATTCTGTCCGTTCCATGTGATCGTTGGCGTGGGCAATCTGAGCGACAATACGTAGTGAACCGCCGTGGATCGGGATCCGTTGGGCGTCGACAATGATCAGTCCGTTTCTCAAGAACAGCTCATCTAGAGCGGTTAAAGAGAAGTAGCAGAGATGTTCATGATAGATGGTGTCGAATTCGGCTTTGTCGATGAGATCTTTAATGTAAGGTGCTTCGACGACCACGATCCCATCATCTTTAAGAAGTTCTTCAAACCCGGCGACGACACCATTGAGATCAGGGACATGTGCGAGCACGTTGTGGGCATGAATCACATCGGCTTTGCGGCCTTCATCGGAGAGGATGGCTGCCAGTTCGAGGCCGAAGAACTCGCTGATGGTCTCAATCCCTTTACTGCGAGCGACAGCAGCGATGTTTTCGGCTGGTTCGATCCCCAGGACACGAACTCCCGCCTGGCGATAGTTCTGTAGCAAATAGCCGTCGTTGCTGGCCACTTCAATCACTAAAGACTCTTTGCCTAAACCCCGTTTTTGAATCAGGTGTTGGCATAAGTCTGACGCATGAGCGAGCATCGTCTCGGAGAACGAAGAGAAGTAGGCGTAGTCGCGAAACATCTGTTCGGGTGGGACGGACTCTGTGATCTGAACCAGTGCGCACGAGGGGCACAGTGCCATTTCCAGAGGAAAGGTTGGCTCAACATCAGAAAGCTGATCCATCGTGAGCAAGGCATTGGCCAGAGGCGTCTTGCCAAGGTTGAGAATCGACCTTAAGCCGACTTCGCCACACGATCGGCAGGGGATGCCTTCGTGAATGGAACGGTGTGAGTATTCGAGTTGTTGCGAGCCTGTTGGCTCGAGGGAGCTTTGCTGAGAAAGTCGCGATACCATGCGATCGTCCTTGATAATCCTTCTTCCAGTCCAAACAGAGGATGCCAGTTGAGTAACTGTCGCGCCTTGCTGGCTGAAAGATATTGATGGCGAATTTCGAGACTCGCCTGACCTTGCACCACAGGTTCAATCCTTGTTCCCAGGTGCTGTTGAATACGTTCGACTAATTGCAACACATCCAACTGAATTTCGTTGGACAAGTTGAAGGCATGCCCGATGAGATCGGGTTTTTGAGCGAGTTGTTCGGCGAGATGCATGTAGGCTGCGGCGCCGTCTTCGACGTAGAAATAGTCGCGGACAAATTTTCCATCGGAACGGATAACGGGCGCTTCTCCCTGGAGCAGCGATCGAATCGTGCCGGGAATGATGCGATTCCAGTTCAGATCGCCTCCGCCATAAAAATTGCCACAGCGCGTCACGACGACGGGGAGATTGTAGGAATGTGCATAGGTCTGGGCGATCAGGTCTGCGCAGGACTTGCTGACATCATAGGGATGCTTGCCCTGAAGGGGGGTTTGTTCGGAATAGGGCAGGATGTCGCAATCGCCATAGGCTTTGTCTGAAGAGGCAAGAATGATTTCAGAAACAGATGGCGAACGACGACAGGCTTCGAGCACGCGCCATGTTCCAGCGATGTTGGACTCGAATGTCGAGACGGGATTTCGATTGGCAATTCCAACTATGGTTTGAGCGGCCAAGTGCATGACGGTTTTGACTTCAAACTCACCCAGTGCGCGTTCGATGAGGTCTTGATCACAAATATCGCCATTGACGATGCGCACCTGTTGATCGAGTCCGGCTCGGTAAAATTCGGATTGCGGAACCCAGTCTCGCACGAGACAGACGACACACGCGCCTGCATTGACAAGTCGTTTGACGAGCCAGCTACCGACCAGCCCTGTGGCACCGGTCACGAAGACGTTGCGATCTTGCCAGAAGTTTGTCTGCATGGGATGAATTCTATTTGGTCGCAGGGGTCGTGGTGGGTATCGAAGATGTTGGGATATCAAATGAGGAATTGTGTCGAGTGGGTGGGCTGACTGAATACGTTGTGTTTACCAGGATTTCCAGGGGGCTTGATCTTTGGCCCAAAGGGTTTCGAGGTAGGTTTTATCTCGCATGGTATCCATGCATTGCCAGAACCCATCGTGTTTGTAGGCAGCGAGTTGTCCGTCGGCGGCGATGCGTTCCAGCGCTGTTGCTTCGAGGCTGTCTTTATCACTGGAAAGGTAATCAAAGATGCCTGGTTCGAAGACGAGAAATCCGCCGTTGATCCAGCCTTCGCCCGCTTGAGGTTTTTCGGTGAAGCGAGAAATCCGATCCCCTTCAAAGATCAGACCGCCAAAGCGCGCCGGTGGCCTGACCGCCGTAACGGTTGCCAATAAGCCGTGAGACTTATGAAATTTGAGGAGTTCGGTCAGGTTGACATCGCTGACGCCATCACCATAGGTGACCATGAATGTTTCGTTGCCCAGCCACTCTTTGAGTCGCAGGATACGACCTCCGGTGAGGGTGTCTTTCCCGGTATCGATGGCATTGACATTCCAGACTTCGTAGGGTCTTTGATCGCGGTGAATTTCGCCAGAGGCAAAGTCGATCGAAAGATGACCGGAAAGCGAATACCAGTCGAGGAAATAGCGTTTGATGTAGTCGCCCATATAGCCCAGGGCGAGGTAAAATTCGTGATACCCGTGGTGGGTATAATGTTTCATGATATGCCACAAAATGGGCATCCCGCCGACTTCCACCATGGGCTTGGGGCGCAGCGTCGTCTCTTCCTGGAGACGGGTGCCGTATCCACCTGCTAAGATTGCCACGCGCATGCCAAAGGATCCATCCGAGGGGGGTGTTGCTGTCCTGGGCCTGTGTTCGAGGTGTCTCGAATTAAGGCGTGAGACCGCCGATCGATAATATCCGTATTATCGTATTTGAGGGGGGACTTTAGTCGGATCATGCAGATCAAGCAAGAGGAGTTCGGCGAGGGAAAAACCGACGCGGCCTACGCAGTTTCAAAAAAACGAAACGGCATTCTTTTCAGTCCTCGGGCTGCCCGACATCAACATCATCCCAATCGATCTCGCTATTGCCTTGATGCCAGTCCCTCAAGACTTCCTCTGCTCTGGCCAGATCAACCTCGTCGATGACAATTCGAATTTGAGCCGGTGCCTCCATTTGCCAGCCAACGACACCATGACCATCGGAGACGGCTCGGATCTGTTCTTGTGCCAGCAACTGGACAATCGCGGCTGCTGCAGCCGGATTATCGACTCGCGTTAAGACGTGCGTATTCATTGGGAATGCCTTCCAGACAGGGAAACGTCATCGCTGAACATGGTTTTGACGTTTATTCTATCCCCAAATCCAAGTCCCCGTAAACACTTCCGTTGCTGGGCCGGTCATGAAGACATGATTAGTTGCTTCATCCCAATGCAGTTGTAAATCGCCACCGGGCAGGTGAATCAAGAGTTCGCGATCGGTTTTTCCTGTGAGCACACCGGCGACTGCAACCGCACAGGCCCCGGTTCCACACGCCTGAGTTTCGCCTGATCCACGCTCCCAGACACGCATGTTTGCTTCATTGCGTGAGAGAACCTCAATAAATTCTGCATTGACCCGACGCGGAAACGCGTCGTGCTTTTCGACAAGCGGCCCCAACGTGTGGACATGAGTATTCGTGATTTTGTCGACATAAGTAATACAGTGTGGATTTCCCATGGACACGCAGGTGACTTCCAGTGTCGTTCCGCCCACTTCTAATCGGGCGAAGACCGGTGGATCTCCGGGCAACTTGGTCGGGATGGCATCCGAGAGAAGAATCGGCTCCCCCATATCAACTTTGACCAGCGTAACGAGACCATTTTCGATGGTCAGATCCAGAGTGAGCACCCCTGCTCCTGTTTCAATGGTGAGAGTTGGCTTTTGCGCGATCGCGTGGTCGTAAACATATTTGGCCACGCAGCGGACACCGTTTCCGCACATTTCGGACTCACTGCCGTCGGCGTTGAACATTCGCATGCGGGCGTCAGCAAGGTTTGAAGGTTCAATCAGAATCAACCCGTCGGCTCCGATCCCTTTGTGTCGATCTGAAACGGCGATGGCTAACGCAGGAAGATCGTCAGGAAGTTTTTCCTGAAAGGCATTGACGTAGACATAGTCGTTGCCGATGCCGTGCATTTTCGTAAATGTGAACTGGGGCATAGGGTGTCGTTC
>JBGSVC010000599.1:0-1952 GCA_041753175.1 Planctomycetaceae bacterium | reverse complement strand
GCAATCGTCGAAAGCAGGCGGACATCCGAATCTGTGAAGGCGTTCTCCATGTCCAGGTTTTGCAGACTCATGATACCGGTCACGTCTGAACCGACGATCATCGGCACAAAGAGCAGGGACCTGGGTTCTTCGCCCTCCAGTACGGTCTCTTCGCCTATCTCATTTGCGATCTGCAGATAATTCTGGTTGATCAACCAGGGCTGACGGGTCTCAACCACGTGACTGCGGAATTTATCCATGGCGACGGGTTTTTCGAAATGGAATCGCTGGCCGCGTTCGATCAGGTAACGATGGTCAACTTCGCTCGTGGCGGGATTCGTGAGCGAGATCATGGTAGCCTGCGCGTTGAAGATCTCCGAAACCTTGTCGCCGATCAGGTCAATGATCGCTTGGAAATCCAGTTCGGCGGCAACACCCCTTTGAATGCTGTTGATGACAGCCAGTTCGGCGTTGCGTTGTTCAGTCTCCTTGAGCAGGCGGTTGGTCTCCTGGAAAAGGCGCGCGTTTTCAATGGCAACACCCATATTGGCAGAAAGTGTTTGCAGGAGACGGACACTGTCTTCGTTGTAAGCATGCTGTCTGTAACTCTGCACGCTGACCGAGCCAAGTACCTTGTCACCGACAATGATGGGCACACCCAGCCAGGATTCGGTCTGGTCTTCGTTGCCTTCCGCATCGTCTATTTTTACGGAGCTAAGCGCATCTGACTCTGCGCTGGTTCCAAGCAATAGAGGCTGGCGGGATCTAACAATAATGCTGTTCAGCCCTGAATCAAGGCTGAGTTCCATTTCATCCAGATATCCTTTGTCAAACGCATAGACCAGACGGGCATTGTTCTTTTCAATATCCACCAGAACGATCATGGTGACATCGGCATTGAAAATGTCCCTGACCTTGTCGCCCACAATGCGGACCACAGTCGGCACATCCAGGTTCCTGGACATGGCCTCGCCTACGCTGGAAATGATGGCAAGTTCGGCGGCGCGTTGTTCGGTCTCTTTGAGCAGGCGCTGGGTTTCATCGAAGAGACGCGCGTTCTCGAGAGCGACGCTCATCGAATTGGCAAGAGTTTCCAACAAGCGGACATCTGATTCTGCATAGGCATTTTCACGCTCGAAATTTTGCAGGTTGATTCCGCCAATCACTTCACCCGCAGCAAGAATTGGGACGCCAATGTAAGATTTCGTTGTCGGGCCGTCTTCGTTGTTATTATCTTCATCACCAATGGACACAGAGCCAAGTTCACGGCTGACCTGCTCAAAATCAGAGTTGATGAGGAGGGTCCTTTTGGTTCTGGTAATAACGCCAGCGAGTCCTTGCTCTATTGGAAATTCACCCGAGTAAACTTTTCCTTCATCTCTGACGAACATATAAGGTATACGGATCAATTTGTGTTCATGGTCAACGATACCGATACCCACAATACTTTCATTGGGAAAGATTTGACGCAACTTATCGCCAACGGCTTCGATGACTCCTCGATAATCCAGCTTGGATGCAAGCGCCAATTGCACGCTGTTGATGATCTGCAACTCGGCTTCACTCTGGGCAAGCTGTTCCTCGAGGCTTTGCAGATCTTGATGGTGAATCACTCGCTTCGTCCGTGACCGATCGGGTTTTACCCCTTTGGTTTTGGACAGTGTTTTCACGATTTTTACTTTTGATTCAATCTTCGTCCCCTGTTTTCCCTCTTGACTTTTAATAGCTTTGCCTACGGCTGATGACCTTTTTGCCATACCCGTTGCTCCTCTATCCTCTAGTTCAATAAAATGAGTTTACTTTTCAGTATGGCTTAAGTCAATAGACTGTCGTTCTGGTGATTACCCACAAGTGCGAAGGATGAAAAAACTCTGTCCAAGAATGGTAAAGTAGGTGTGCGAGCACCACAACCACAAGGAGCAGAGTTTTCATGACTATAGCACTCGAAAGTGTTTTTGCCAAGTTGCCGATCA
>JBGSVC010000598.1:0-2298 GCA_041753175.1 Planctomycetaceae bacterium | reverse complement strand
TCCACGATCACCTCAATGAAAGGTCAGCCTGATCTGGCGTTGGGCAATGTCGTCGGAAGTAACATCTTCAATGTACTGTTCATCCTCGGACTTTCTGCCCTCATCACGCCACTGGCCGTCAAGCATCAAATGGTGCGATTTGACCTTCCGCTGATGATCGCCGTTTCAGGACTCGTGTTGCTGCTGGGCTGGGACGGATCGATCAGTCGTGCGGAAGGCGTAGGGCTGGTCATCGGATTGTTGGTGTATACCTACATGGCATATCGAAACGGCCAGCGAGAATTGCCCCTGACTCCGGCTTCAGCAGAAGAAATGGAAGTTCCCGCAGCACCGCGCAATCTGAAAGGGATCTTGTTTCAGGTCATGATGATCGCCGGAGGGCTGGTGCTGTTGGTGGTCGGCTGCGAGTTGTTTGTACGCGGGGCCGTCGAGTTAGCTCGAAGTTGGGGAGTGAGTGAAGCAATCATCGGACTGACGATCCTCGCCGCGGGGACATCATTGCCTGAACTGGCAACCTCTGTGATCGCCAGCTACAAAAATGAACGTGAGATCGCTGTCGGGAATGTTGTCGGAAGCAATCTATTCAACGTTCTGGGAGTCTTGGGAGTATCGTCCTGTGTCTCCACACAGGGCATCGCGGTGAGCACAGGGATGCTCTCGTCCGACATTCCGATCATGATCGCTTCATCGGCAATCTGCTTGCCAATGTTTTTTACCGGAGGCATTATTGCACGCTGGGAAGGTGCGGTCCTGTTTTTCTACTATCTGGCATACACCACCTATTTGATCGTCACTGCCGTCGGGCCAGCATGGAAGCCCAGCTTCGAATTCGCCATGCTGTGGATTTGTATTCCGTTGACACTCCTGGCTCTGGTGGTCAGCCTGATCGCGGCGATCAAAAAACAAACCCCTGTCCAACAAATCTGAGAACAAGCTCCGGTCTGGCATGAACCAAGGAAAGACATTGGACGGATCCAACTTGGAAATAGCGGCTCACAAATCTCAACTCCAAAAGTGCAGATTTCCAAATCTGCACTCTCTCATCTTTTGCAGGACAGCTTTTTCATTCCAAACCAATTAAACAATCCGTTTATGTGCCGCCTGTAGTCTGTTGATTTGACATAACTCCTTTTCACCTCAGCATGTTGAGCTTTTCAAAATGATGGCGTTTCTTAGTTAAAAACTCTTGCCTAACGTTACCAGCTAGTAAAGAATATCGACATTCCCCTTACTAACTGTCGTTTAATAATAGGCCAATTGAGCATGAATCCAGATCATTTTTCGGATCAGTCGCCGGGAAATCTCGTACCGATCGAGTTTGTGGAATATCGTGAGGGTCAGCTCAATTCTCCGACAAAAACAAGTACATTCGCGTTTGTGCCCCATCCTCTCCCCCCGAATTTAGATTGGCACGCAGTCAAAGATCTGTGTTTTGACACCTATGTCGATACGATCGCACAATTGGGAAAACTGAATGGCCTTCACAAGCGAGTAGGGCAAGCAGCCGGATTACTGCGAACACTTTGGATGAGGGAAGCCAAACTCTCATCAGAAATCGAAAATATTGATACGACGGCAGAAGAACTGGTTATGGCCGGAGCTGGCAGAACGCTCGGCATCCGAGAAAGCGGAATGGAAAGCTGGAACTACGTAAAGGCTCTTGAACATGGCATCAATTCAGATCTTCCCTGGTCGACACGAATAATTAAAGAAATGCACGAAATCTTGCTCTCAGGCGTGCGTGGAAATCAGAATCGACCAGGAATGCTCAGAGATTGCAACGTCTATCTGGGGAATGGGGATCGAGGAGTAAGACTTTCCAGATTCATCCCGATGCCTTACGGAACGGGTTTGGAAATGGCGTTGAGTGAGCTGGAAAAATTCGTCAATCGATCTCACACGCATATTCCTCCCTTGTTTGTCATTGCTCTGACACATTATCAATTCGAAACGATTCACCCCTTTAAAGACGGAAATGGCCGAATTGGTCGCGTCTTAATCTCCAGATCTTTGGTGAAAGAAAAACTGCTAGAGCATCCCGTCGTTTACATGAGTGCCTACATTAATGCCCACAAGCAAGAGTATGTCGACTTGCTGCTGGGAGTTAGTTTATACGGAGGCGCGTATTGGGAAAAGTGGTTCGGTTTCATTTTGGAAGCAATTCGCACGCAAGCGCTGGATGCGATTTGGCGTAGTGAAACTCTGATTTCGCTCAGAGAAAAATACTACTTACAACTCAAAGAAAATAACGCCCCAACTCGTTTATTCCATGTCATTGACGATCTGTTCTCGATGCCA
>JBGSVC010000597.1:0-3715 GCA_041753175.1 Planctomycetaceae bacterium | reverse complement strand
ACTGAGTCGTCAACTTCTCCAGCAGTAACGTCGCCTGTCCTGCAATCTGCGTTTTCTCAAGCAGCGTACAGACACTGATCACCCGATGGAGCAATTGAAACGTCTGCTCCATCAGGTCATACAGAATTTCCACCCGAGGATCAGGAATCGAATCGTCACGCGATGAAAACAGCGGAAAATGACCCTGAAAACCCAGGATACACCAGGGATCGACAAACGCCCCACATTCAATACCACGCTGCAAAAGATCATCCACTTCACTCATCAACGCCGCCAACTGATCCGGATCACCATGATCCAGACAAAAGTGGCTGTTTCGAAGTCGACAACGAATCTCTGTTTCAAACCTGATGGATAAGGCGGGAATGGTCGCCGCCTGTTGACGGGATGCCTCAACATATCCTGCTTGCGCATACATCACAGCCAGCGACCGACTCAACAATTGCTGAGCACCATAACTCGACAAAACACGATTCAAATGCTGGCGTACATGTCCAAAGGGCTGTCGAGTCGATTCCAGATGTTTCGCCAGTCGCTCTCGACGCGCTCCTGTCGTTGAATCCAGCAGGCGGTTGTAAAACTCATCTCGCTGGCGAGCAACCAGAGGCAATAGATTCGTCAATGAAATCGTCGAATAATGTGTCCCCGGCCCCGAACCACTAATTGCAGAAGCCATTAGAATTGTCCCGCACAACGCAGCAGAGGCATCAAAATAAGCCTCCTCCTGACTGACAATCCCTTCTTGAGACTTCAACCAGTCCAGCAAAGAATCAAGGACAATCTGACGAACGATAAACCGGTGATAATAATGATCTCCACCAATTTGTCCGGGATCCCATTCCCCAAACAGATAGTTTGTCCGTCGATACACGGGATGGGCATGATCATACGCCCGACAATCAACGGCTAATTCATGCAACTCTTTTAAATCAAAGTGAGCTTGCTGAATAATGTCTTGAGGAGCCTGCTGGAAAAATTCCAGCGTATTGCTGATGATCTTCTCATACGGCCCTACTGCTATTCCCGAACCTTGAAAATACACCGGGATCGGCCGGAACTTCTCATGGCGATAAGGCTGAAACTCGGTCCCGTTTTCTAAGACCGCGATCGGACGATAGCCCAAATAATCGTTGAGTTCGTCCAGGGCTGTCGAAATCAGTTTCTCAGGAGATTCAAACAGCTTCGTATGACGCAGCACCGCTTCAAAGAGCACCGCTAGAAAGTAAGGCTGCGCAAGCTCTCCAGATTTCAAATGAAACAGCAAGTCTGCATGATGATTCTGATAAGCAGGCAACAGCCTGTTGAGTGTCAGGTCGATCACCGCTCGAGCCTGATGCGCATTCCCAAAAGCAGGACTCGACCTTTCCAAGACGCCCAATTGAGACAACAGATCTTCTGCCAAAGCACCAAGAACAGACCGGCCATCCGCATCTGCTTCGCTACCTCGTTGGCGAAAATACTGATTCAATCGGGAGCGGAATTGTGCATCAGGGCTGCCATGGGAAAAATTCAGATACCCTAACAGTTTGAAAAAAAGGTCGTCGTTTGGGCCTTGTGTCATATCTCATTCAATTCTCGAAACGTTCCAGATTCCTACTGACCGTTTCCGGCGACTCACTGGCGTTTTGACGATTCAAAACCCGTGTCTGCGTGGCAATGTCTGTTTCTCAAATCTAACCAGGAACCATGCAGGCTCTTCGCTCAATTCAAGTTCAGACATCATCTTCCTGGATGTCCATCCGTGTCAAAACTGGCCAGTCAAACGCTTCAAACCAGACTCAACCAGCCAAACACATAGTCTATCGAATCACAGCCCCTCACGACAACTGTCGACACCATAGAAATCCACGCCCCATAACCCCTGTCTTCACGAACTCACCAACTGCTTGTCTCAAAAACTGACAGCGACACAATCAATCCCTGTTAGCTACAATCACTTCCAATCCTTTTCACGTCAGACAGGTGAAAGTGCCGATTTTAGTGATAACGCAAACTATTCACGACGAAATATCTTTGCGCATCCCTCCCACTCTCTGTAAATACTCATGGACGAGCCGATGCCTGCCCAAAATACTTCTCTCGCTAAAGTTTTCTTTCGTACCCTCTCCGCGTTTTTTACGTCGCCAATTGCAGTCGGGCTCGCCCTCACCTGGCTTTTTTATCAGCTTGTCCCTCAGATCACCTGGCAAAAAGAACTGATTGTCCGCTATTGCTGTTCCCATCCTATCGAAATTGTCTCGATGACCCTCTTTTTTATGGGCATGGCGATCTACGTTCGAAAACTCTGGGCGCTACGTGGAGAACACCAGTCTCTCGCCTTGGCTCAACAACTTTCACCAGTCTCTCTTTCTGATAACTCGATTCACTCTCCTACCTCAGACGATCATTCACCAGCGCAACTACAGCTCAGTTCTTTTCTATCACGCTTTCGCTCCACCTACGCAGCAACCCGGATCGAACAAACTCTCACCTATCTCAAAAGCCAGTCCTCTCAACACATCACCCCCTCCGAACTTCGGGAACACCTCAAATATCTCGCTGAGCTTTCCCTTGAAAAACTCAATCAAAGTTATCAGTTCGCCCAAACAATCATTTGGGCCATTCCGATTCTCGGCTTCCTCGGAACAGTCATGGGAATCACTATCGCCATCGCCAACGTCACCCCCGAACAACTTGAGTCTTCCATCACTGATGTCACCGGAGGATTGGCAGTTGCTTTCGACACCACCTCGCTGGCACTTTCGCTCTCTCTGGTCCTTGTCTTCTGCTCATTCCTGATTCGACAGATGGAAGCAAAACTCGTCGATTACGTCGAAACTTTTGGCATTGAACAACTCCCCTCATTGCTGCAAATCCACGAACCACTCTCTCTCGTCTCCGCACAACAACAGGCGGCCATTGACCTTCTTAAGCAGTCCGACGAAATGCTCGCCTTCCATAAACAAACCTGGCAAGCCTCTTTAATAGGAATCAAAGAACGCTGGGAACATTCCCTCCAGAATCAATACCACAATCTGGAACAATCTCTTGATCACGCCGGACGCAATGCCCTGACCGAGCAGGCCCAATTGCTCACCATCCTGCGAGAAGAAACGCTCGCTCAACTCCAGGCATATCGAGAACAAACCCACGAACAAATGTTTCTCATGCAATCGGCCATCGCCACTCAAACGGCTGAACTTCGCGCCATCGCCGAACTCTACTCCGGAGTTCACGCGCAGCAACACCAACTCAAAGTCCTGCAGACAAGTCTGGACGACAACCTCAAAACCATCCAGCAAAGTGATACCTTCCAGGAAACGATGGAAACCCTGTCTGCAGCCGTTCAACTCCTCAGCACTCGCGCCCGCCATGCCGCCTGATTCAATGAGCCCAACTGTCACCCTCTTTTTCATTCGACGTAACACTCAGCAACGAGACTGCCCGCAGGCCTGAACTCCTGCCCAACCAGCATCCCAAAGCCATCTTATGCGTAGCCGTGGCCAACAAGTATCGATGAGCCTGTTTCCGTTTCTGGCGGTTCTCGTCTGCGCCATGGGCGCGCTCATCTTTCTCCTCCTCGTCATGACCCGACTGATTCGCAAAGAAACCATCGCGACCCACAACGCCCGTAACACACAGCAAACTCCTGTTCAAACACTGATTCCCCAAGCTCCCCAACCTCAGACGATACTACCCCCACCGTCAACACCGGAACCTGCTCCACCTCCCCCGC
>JBGSVC010000596.1:0-4896 GCA_041753175.1 Planctomycetaceae bacterium | reverse complement strand
GGCTGCGATGACCGCAACTCGAATCATTGTCTTGCTCTTGGTGTTTATTATCGTCTGCTTTTCCGTCTGTTCGATAGAAGCAGGTGGAATTGAAGCCGTGGCAGGAAAACGTTATGCGTTGTCCCGTCAGAACGGCCCATGGATGATTATGGTCGCGACCTTCAAAGAACCTCCTCCCGAAATGAAGGTCGAAGGCAAAACTCCTGATGTCGCAGCCGATGAACTCGTGTTTGAATTGCGTTCAATCGGTCTGCCAGCCTACAGTTTTGTGCGTGATGCCAGTACAAAAGAAATCGAAACGACGGATCACCTGGGACGCGAGACGAACAAAAAATTCAAGCTCGACAAAGAGATCTGTGTGATCGCAGGAAACTACACGTCCATCGATCCAGAAGCGACCAGTCCCGACGATGCCAAACATGGCAAGACGGCACAGGATTCCCTGAAGTATGTGAAAAGCCTCAAGCCCAAATGCCTCGATGAAGGGGGAATTTATCGTCAGACTCCCGGCCAGCCCGGACCATTGGCAGGTGCATTCCTGACGATCAATCCTCTGCTCTCGCCTGAAGATGTCCAGGCCCGCAAAAAAGATCCCGTGATTCTCGAACTCAATTCCGGCATGGACTATTCCCTGTTTGATAATCCCGGAAACTGCACATTGATAATCGCTACGTTCTCGGGCAAGTCGATTACCAAATCTTCTGACGCCGACTACACAAAAGCATTCAGCCTCTTTAAGGTCAGTGATTCGCTGGACGTCGCCTACCACGATGCCTGGAAGTTAACACAGTCGCTGCGCAATCAGGGGATCGAGGCGTATGTCTATCACGATCGTTTCAAATCGTATGTCACCGTCGGGGCATTCGAAAGCCGAGAGGATCCTGCAATCAGGCCTGTCTGGGAACGCTACCACGCCAAACCTCATCAGGATCCACAATCTGGGCAGACCGGATACACAGCCGAGTATTCCATCATCCCTGATCACAATGGCAACGACAAAATGATCGTTTTCGATCCTGATCCCCAAGTGATGCGTGTGCCCAAATATCGCTAAACGCACCTGGGAATGAGCTGGCTTTCTCGACTCCTCCAACTGGACTTACATGCCGATCAGTGCAAATTCATCGAGCACAATGGTGGCGTAACTCCCGGTGGGAAGGTTGAAAGTAAATTTTACGACGTCTTCATGGGCAGCGATTATCAGGTCTTCCGGCCAGATGATCAGGGCTCGACGCGTCCCGCTGGTCAGCTTATGAAAATCTGAAAACCTCTCCCGGCTAATTCCCCTCTCATCGAGCACCTGTTGTTCCCGCTGGAGGGCAACACTTTTGGGCTCCATCATTTTCGGACCAAACATCGGTCCCGTGGGAACAATCTCCCCACTTTCAAACCGGCGCGTCAATAGATCCAGATTCTCGTCGGTAAACATTCCACCGGTATCTCGTTTCTGCATCACATCTCCATCGAGCGCTGTCTGCAGCAGACCATCTTGAATACGCTGAAACAGGACGGCATTAAAAAGATCAGACTGAAGGCTGGAAAGAGCCAGGCGCATCAAAAACTTGCGTCGACTAAACGGGATTTTGCGAAACGATATTTGCCCGGTCAACAGATCGTAGCCCAGTTGTAAGGTTTCGTGATCGACACCAAAACGCTGGTCGCCGTAATAATTGGGAACCCCTTCGGTTGCCACAAAAGTTGCAATCTGAAGAGCGTTTTCAATTGCACCGGGGTGTTGTGTCCTGAGGACGATCTCAAAACGATTGCCTAACAGGTGCCCGGTTTTGAGCTTATTTTGATGCTTGGCATGACGAAGGACTTTCACCAGATCTGATTCGATTCGAGCGATTTCTTTCTGGCAAACCGCGGGGACTGAAAGATATTGACGCGTCACGGCATGGCGATCCTTCATGCCCGCCATCCCCACATAAGAGCGATCGATATCCAGTGATCGTGACACGTGGTCCAACAATCTTTCGGCTGAGAGGTCACGCTTTTCAATCCACAAAAACAGGTGCTCTCCTTCACCACTGGGTTCATAAGCCGGGATCTCTTCGACAATAAAGTCGTCGGCCGTCTGTTTGAGAGTCGCCGGGAACCGTAGGTCTTTTGTTGCCGTTCGCCAGTCGGAAAGCGAAATCATCGGGGCAGGATCGTATTTCAATGTGGGCGCAATCAATCGAGTGAACAAGGAAAACATCGGGTGGAAGACGCTCAAAAGAGCGTCTTATGGAGTCTCAATTGTAACGCATGACTCTGCGCGCACAAAGAAAGACCGGGGGAGGTATGTTCCCGGTCTTCCAATCGGAATGACGGTCAGATTGTCCAGCAAAATTGTCCAACCTGATTCCAGCCGCCATCAGCTTCCGAGTCTCTTTCGACAGCAGAAGGCTGTCGAACTGATGATCAGTGCCAATGTCCGGTGTTGTGATAGTCGAAATGGCCAGGGACATAGTGGAAATGATTTCGGTGGGGTACGAATCCACCGGGATGGTAGTCGTAGTGGCCGGTATTGTGGTAGTAGCTTCGTCCCCAGCCACCACCCCAACCACCTTGATAGCCCCCGCCCCATCCACCACCATATCCACACCCGCCATAACCATAACCGGCCTGAGCGACAGATCCAGTAGCCATGAGTGCAACCGCGACAACTGCTGAAAGAATGAACGTTTTCATGATTTCTCTCCCTGTATTGAAAATCCCCATCAACATTGATGAGTTAATGCCAGGTAGAAAACGCATTCCAGATGCCAAATTATGGGTGACGTCCTAACCGCAAATTATTGTTAGAATTATGTCAATTGACTCAAGTTTCTGTTTGCGGCGCACTGTTGTCAAAAAGAATCGAAGCGATGTCTAATTGATGGCACTCTGGGCGTGTCTCAAGGCCGTTCGATCGTTGCTTCGGCTGTAAGCCGTTGGATCGTTTGTGCTTTCAACTCGTCGCTGAGCTGAGTGAAGATGATCGGATAAGCGTCATCCAAAGAAAACTGACCTGCTTTGATTGAGACAACCTGAACCAAATGCCCTCCGAATTGAGTTTCAAACGGCTCACTGATCGCTCCTTCTGGAATCTGAAAAGCCACCTGAGTAATCGCTTTTGGCGTTTGACCATGAAAAACAACATTCTCAACGAGCCCGCCATTGAGTTTTCCCGTGGGAGAATCGGAATGTTCTGCAGCGGCTTGCTCAAAAGAGATCTCGCCGGCTTCAATCCGATGTTTGAGCGCGGAAAGTTGCTGCATGACTGCTTGTTTCTGGTCTGTTTGAGCTGGGAGCTTTTTGTAAAGCACTCTTAGAGATAGTCGTGTCCCGTCGTAGTGGGATCGATGTTGTTCGAATTCTTCTTGAATCCGCGCCGCTGTGACGACCTGGCTGGCGTATGCCTGCCATTTCAGATCCAGCGACAGATAGTCTCGTAATTGCGATTCCGTAAGTCCTCTTTTAGAAAGGAGTTCCGAGAGCGGCTTTTCAGCATGGTCAGCCAGATTGACAAAGGTTCCAACTTGCTCGTCGAGCATGACGCTATCAAGTTTAACATGCTGGCGATCAAGAAACTGGGATAACAGCAGTCGTTCGATGTGTCGATCGAGAAGGTGTTCGGACTGCTCGGGCGTGGGGTTGGAAATCCCCAGGAGCTTTGCCATCGCTGTCAAATCATCCTGGGTGATACGCACTCGATTGACGGTGGCTCGTGTTTGAGCCTGCAAGTCTGTGACGATGCCGCTCAAAATGACGGCGGCAAAAATGATCCAAATCGAACATGGGCGAGCAAACATCGTGGCATCCTTCACGAACCGAAAAACAACTTGTCCTGGTAGTTACAACAAGTTTAACGGTTCGGTTCAATGAAAGGCCAGCCCAGTCGTTATCGTCCGGCAGTTGAGTCCGAAAGCAGAACTACGACCCTCGCAGGGGAGCACGATGATTTTTTAACGATAGCGGCGAACGAATCAGGGTAGAGCTTCGCTCACTGCGTGCATGATAAGGCGGCTTGATCATTTTGGGACGTTGAATTTCCATCACGGGTGTCATGTGGCGATTCAATCGCGATGCCATTTGCTCTTCGGCTTTCTGCATCGCCATAGTTTGTTGTTGTGACATTTCTCGTCGATTGCTGCTGTCGAGAAACAAAAAAGTGATCACGCCACAGGCTCCGCCGGCGAGAATCATCGGGATTTGAGGCACCACAGCGGCATCTCCCAGCCCGAGGCCGATCAAAAACGCACTGATCACAAACACCATCGGGTGAGTCCCCTGGCGTTGAACAGGCAACGGAGTGTGACTGGATTGTGTTTGTGACATAGTCAGCTCATTTATCGAAAAGGGATCATGCGCGCTCGGATGACGCCGGACAGCGTCTCCTCAATTATCGGGATATCCCCGATCTGGCATCAAGAGAACACCCGGGAAGACTTGAAGATCAATGGATCGAAAATGCAGTTTGCCGATTCGCAAAACTTTGACGGGCGTTATAGTAATAAGGGTTAGGAAATGATGAGCGTCTTGCAGAAATTTCGAATTGCTCCTGCAACATGTTTTGACAGGCAATTTAATGATGTTAATTAATTGTCGAAGTCGCCTCCTCGTTATTTCCTGTGCGTCGCTGTGAATGGTGAATATCGTGGCATCCGTGGCGACGCGATCTTCGAAATGATTTTGTATGAAAGTGACCGGTCTGTGCGAATTGCGTGCTTGCAAATCAATCCTGTCGTCGGGGATCTTGTGGGAAATCTCCGCATGCTGGAAACGGCAGCCCTCCAGGCCAGTTCTCAAGGCGCTCAACTGGCGATCGCTTCAGAATTAGCGATCTGCGGTTATCCTCCCAAAGATTATTTGCTCCGAGACGGCTTCGTTGCCGCCTGCGATGCGGCAATTGATGAACTTGCGCGACGC
>JBGSVC010000595.1:0-5802 GCA_041753175.1 Planctomycetaceae bacterium | reverse complement strand
TTGTCTGGACTCATGGAGGCCTGCCTGAGACTGAACCCTTGCTGCCGTTAGCCAGGAATATGCCCTACCTGGATACAGCCTGGGGTAGCAAACTATTGTTTTTTGGCGTGGAACGCTGGTTGAGCGCCCCGGGGTTGCAATTCCTGTATGCAGGCTCGATTACAGCAATGCTGTGCCTTTTGGCTTATTCGATGTATCAACACACGAAAAGTCACCGCATGACAATCGCCGGTTTGCTCATCTTTGCTGCTCTCGAACTCACACCGATGTCGATCATCAGGCCGCAGAATCTGGGATTGTTGTGTTTTGTGGCGCTGTTTGTCAGTTGTCAATCACGCGTCGTTCCCAGACTGGCCTGGGCAACTGTTCCCGGAATCATGCTGCTGTGGGCGAATCTCCATGGGGCCTATCCTGTCGGTTTAATTTTTCTGGCCATGGTCTGGGTCGGGAGTGTCATCGACTATGCACTTCGGATGAAAAGTCTCTGGAAAGGATTGTCAACCTGGCAGACCTGGCAATGGTTTTGTCTGTTGGAACTATCGACGGCTGCGGTCCTGATTAATCCTGTCGGCTGGGAAATTATTCCAACAACTCTGCTCATCGCTCGAAATCCCAACTTGCTGGCCCTCGTTGAATGGGAACCACTCACGATGACCATGAAACAGGGCAAGATCTTTGCTGGTGCGCTATTAATTCTGGTCGGCCTGTATCGTCATTCACCCCGGAGAGTGTCCTGGCGTGAATGGATTTTGGTCATCAGCTTCGGACTGTGGACAGCCATGACATCGCGCATGCTGGTGTGGTGGGCTCCCATCGCGGCCTGGTCTGCAATCACTCACGGACGGGCGATCTGGAATCATTCGCGTTTCAGAAGGTCTGAAGAGATGCAAAACGACCACCCACCGCGTACCGGACTGTGGAGTGTGGTCACGCTGGGACTGGTCTGGATTTGCTTTGCCTACTCCCCGGCAGGCACACGTTTACTTCACGGCGCCCCAAAAGATCAGGCGTTAGCCGATCGAATCTGGCGACGCTCCCTGGCCGATCAAACACCCATCGATATCGCAGCTCACTTGAAAGAACATCCCCCGACAGGGCTGGTCTTCAATGTCTACGAGTGGGGCGACTACTTGCAGTATGCCGGCCCCGAAAACATGCAGCTCTTCTTGAACTCGCACGTTCACTTGCTGCCGACTGATATCTGGGACGACTACCTGTCGATTTCAAATGTCGTCATCGGTTGGGAAGACAAACTGGATCGTTACGGCGTCAATACCGTTGTGCTCGACCATGCCTTTCACCGGGTCTTGATTCAACGTCTGAGCGAAAATTCTGAGTGGCGATTTCAATATGATGATCGTCTGGGCTCGATCTTTGTACGCAAACAACCGATTCGCAATCCCTACGATCCGACCGCTTCGATTGAACCTGAAATTGTAGAATCGACGTCTGTTGAGAATTCTGCATCAGATCATTAAGTCATCCCACAGATCGATCGACTCGCGAATCATTGACTATTCATTCACTGCCAGATTGACGAAGAAAAGATCATGAAAGCCAAATCCCTATTTCAATCGACCGGGCTGCTTGTTGGTGTGCAGATGCTGGTAACCGGTGTCGCCATTGGAGCCCTGGCGATGACTCCCGGAAAAGCCCTCCGTCAGGCAGAGCAGTTGTTGATTTCGAACGCAATGCCAGTCGAAATCACGCTCGAACGAACGACGCCCCTTCGGATCACGCCATTTTATGACCGTCCCGAGATGGTTTCTGATGAGGAACTGGCGGCGGTGCTGGAAAAAATCCTGCCCCGGTTTTCTCATGTCCAGACAAAACCGAATTTTGTGGAGCATGCCTTGCGTGTCTGGTCTGTTGATGCCACCTTCCAGCAGGCAGGCACGATCTCCGGTGCACACATGATGGATTATCTGATCAATCACGCCAGTTATATACAGGCATGGAATCAGCGACAGGTTTCGTTGCTGGAAGACAGACCATCAGGCGTCGGCGTCAAATGGGGCCGTGACGTTGGTGCTTCCGTGCACCACGATCACATGCTGGCTTGCCTGAGTGAGGCTGGGATTTCACTGGATCAGGAAGTCGTCACCCCCTCTTTACGCAAAACTGAGTTTCGCGAAGTCTTGATTGAAGCCATTCGAGATTTTCAGCTCGACGAACGCGAAACGGAATGGACCGTCATGGGCTTTGGGCTTTGGTTGCCTCCCCAAAAAACCTGGATTGCAGCCAATGGACGTGAGATGTCGTTTGACATTTTGGCCCACAGGCTCTTGCGTGGCAAACTGGAAACAGGTGTCTGTAGTGGAACGCATCGTGTTTATTCGTTGGCAGTCTTGCTCCGTCTGGATGAAGACTATGATATTCTTTCTGACGAAACTCATACTCTGATCTATCGACACCTCGAATATGTCCGTGAACTGATTACGCAGTCGCAGTTTGAGGATGGACATTGGCCGTCCAATTGGGATCAGGGCAAGCTGGCTGTCGATTCGCCACGTGACGACGGACTCAAAGAAAAAGTAATCGCCACCGGCCATCATCTGGAATGGCTGTCGATTGCTCCCGAAGAGTTACACCCTCCTCGTGAGATGATCGAAAAGGCGGCTCGCTGGTGTGTCGATAATACCGTTTCCAGAACCGACGAAGAAATCGCCGCGATGTATACGTTTTACAGTCACGTTGGAAATGCCTTGTGCAACTGGCGTATGAAACGCCCCAGCGATTTCTGGCGCGAATGGGAACAAGACCACCCCGTCAAAGAGACTGCTGACGCTCAGTGAGTTAGCAGCATTCCGCACTTCCCGCAAGCTGGCTCAAGGCTTGTAACGGGGTAAACCAGGCTGCTGCTGGTAGCCTGCTTCACGTACGTTTGCAGGCTCGCCGTCTTGAGGATCTTTCAGTCCCGAACTTCCTCGAATCGCTCCACCGACGCCGAGAAGCTCCGGATGTCGGGCGACTTTATCCGTAAAGACGCGAACATCGGCAAGGATATAGTCCAGCTTTTGCATCAGGATGCTCATCGCCGCTGTGGAATTGTTAAGGTTTAGATAAAGCTGAGGATCGGTCGCGAGTTGATGGAGAGTTCCTTTTTCCTCTGCAAGCATCGTTGAGACCTTATCGGCATCTTTGAGAATCTCCTGCAATGTCTCCACGGCAGCATGGAGTTGATCGAGTGATAACTCTGCTTTGTTGACCATCCGTGGCGTGCCTTCGACGAACGGATGAGTTGCCTGTTCGACATTAACCAACCCCTGCTTAAGAATATCAATGGCAATCCGGGCATCGGCTATCGCCTGGCGGGTTTCGTTGACACCAAGTCGTGTTTCATTGACCAGCAATGGGACTGACTCAAGCGTTTGTCGAATGCTGGCCATCATTTTGGGATCGGCAATCAGATCGTTGGCCTTGTTGAAAGTTTGTTGTGCGGTTTGCAGCGTTTGTGTCAGCGTTGCCAATGAGGTCGCTGTTTTCTCAATGACGTCATCGAGATGCCCTTCTTTGGTTTCGACGAGACGATTCAAATTCCTGGCGACCTTTTCCCACTCCTGACTGGTCGACGAAAAACTGGCAAGCGCTGTCCCGACTTGAGTTTCAACACGTCTGACTATTTCCAGTGGATCACTCGGCGGTATGCCCGCCACCAGATCACCGGGACTCAAAAACTCAGGTGATGACCCTGCCGAGAATTCTATGGAAGCATCGCCGAGGATGGATCGGACAAGTTGAGCTGAAGAATCATTTCTCAGACGTCGACGTTCATCGATTTCCAGAAGTGCCAGCACCCCCCCCCGTCGCTCATCCATGCGAACTTCACTCACGCCCCCGATTGTCAGTCCGTTCATCCGCACGGGGGTCCCTTTCACTAAACCAGGGGCCTCATCAAAGTGGACTGCCAGGGCATAGCGCGGTTCAAAGTATCGGCTCAGTCCACCGAATTGAAATGTCAGGACAACTGCGATCACCATCGCGGCGATCACCAGCATTCCCACTCGGAATTGCAACTGCGTTTCAGACATGAGTCATAGTTCCTGGCAACAGACATCCCTTAAGATGCCCTGAGAGATCAAACGAGAAATCGATTGTGAATTTGTTGATGAAGGATGATGAATGTTTAATACTCACACAAATGTGTCTTACGCCGCGAAGACCTCTTCAATTCGCTGTGAAGCATCGCCATGGACGAAACTCAACACCCGTGGGTCGGTGCTCGCGAATGCTTCTTCCGGAGTTCCCTCGAAGATGATCTGAGGTTCTCCAGGCTGAAGTCGTGATAATGGATAAAACATGATCACCCTGTCTGCCACTTTGCGGACTGTCGACATTTCATGGGTGACAACAATGCTGGTGACCTGGCTTTTATGCTTGGTTTGGACAATCAGTTCGTTGATAACGTCGGTCATGATCGGGTCCAGACCTGTGGTGGGTTCATCATAGAGCACGATCTCAGGCATCAATGCCAGTGCCCGCGCCAGAGCAATTCGCTTGCGCATCCCTCCGGAGAGTTCCGAAGGCATTTTCCGACAGACGTCGTCCTTCAAACCAATATCATGAATTCTTTGAGAGACAATTTCCTTGATCCGCGCCCGGGGGAGCGTTGTATTCTGTCGCAACCCAAAAGCAATGTTGTCATAGACACTCATCGAGTCAAAGAGCGCTCCACTTTGAAACAGATACCCGATTTTCAGCCGCTCTTTGTTGCGTTCCAGGTCCGACATCATCTGCACATCCCGACCGTTCCACAAGACATGTCCCACGCTGGGCCTCATCAAGCCGGCCATCATTTTGGTCGTCAACGATTTTCCGCAGCCGCTTTCTCCAATGAGCACCAATGTCTCCCCACGTCTGACCGTAATATCGATCTGACGCAAAATGACACTCTTGCCAAAGCCCTTGGAGACTTCGTTGAGTTCAATGAGAGGAGTGGAATCAATCATGAAAACTTTCTCTGCTCGCGAGAATTGAATCGAGACTTCGATCAATTATAAAAACGAGCTTTGAACCCCAAACAGGAGGATAAATAACTCCGATAAAAAGACACCGGCGAGAAAATCGATCATCAGGATTAACACAAACGAATAGACGAAACTCTCCGTCGCCGCTCGTCCGACACCTTCTGCCCCGGCAGAGCTATGAAACCCTCGATGGCAGGCGACAATCGCGATGCCGCCACCAAAAAACACACTTTTAAATACCCCTGTAAAAACATCCCACAACCCGATGTAGGCATATGAGTGATGCCAGTAATGAAAACTGTTGATCCCCAGAACATGGGTGCTGAACTGCCAACCTGCAAACATCCCCATTGCATCGGCCACAAGTGTTAACGCCGGGATCAAGAGCACGCAGGCCAAAAATCGAGGCACGACCAGATAATGAATCGGATTGGCACCCAAAGCCGTTAATGCATCAATCTGCTCGGTCACGCGCATCGTTCCCAATTCGGCGGCAATTGCGCTTCCCACACGACCGGCCAGCATCGTTGCTGCCAAAACTGGGCCTAGTTCCTTGAGCAGTGAGATATTCACGACAGATCCCAGACGTGTCTCGATTCCCATCACCCGCAATTGATCATACGTCTGGACGGCCAGCACCATTCCGATAAAGCTACCCGTCACAACCACCACCGGCAGACTTTGCACGCCAATGCGATACATATTGATCCAGAAAACTCCTGGTGGAATGCCGCGAGAGAGAAACCATTGCAACATCCGAGTTGCGAAAATTGCCAAATCTCCCATCCCGCACACCAGCGCAAGAGTTGCCTGTCCCAACCAGTGGATGGGTGTC
>JBGSVC010000594.1:0-4801 GCA_041753175.1 Planctomycetaceae bacterium | reverse complement strand
AGTGAGTGCTTTTTTTATGCAATCACCTTTTTTACGGTATCAATCTTGCTTGAATCAAAATCCTGATTCAAAGGAAACTCCCCAACCACGTATTGGAAAACCCCATGATCGTCAATTCTACTCAGCAAGGTTGGGATGTGATCATCCAGAGATCTCATGGAATGCTGGCCGGTCAAATTGCGTTTGCCCTTCTTGATTTGAGGGATGCCAAATATCTGCTGGAAACATGGCAAGCGATCATCAGTCACGACGACTATAAAGAAGATCTATCCGGGACTCGATATATCACAGCCGCAGGTGCCCCAAAAGATTTTACGATGTTTGAAATGACCGACGAGGAGCGGTTCCAGGAAGCAAAACGCCGTATTGAGAATCAGACTCTGCGACATCGCTGGATTGGGCTCTTGCAATCTCGACATGTCGAAGCGCTCTATGCAAATCAGAACATCGACATCAATTTGAAACAACTCATCAAAGACGAGAAAAAAAGAAGGGGACGCGTGCTCAAAGAGCTTAAGCTCACATCAGAGGAACTTGAGCAAAGTTATGAGTTTCTGGGATGGGCGGACCGTTGTTCTCTGATTTTATGTCGAAACCAGATTCCAGCCATGGGCAGACATTTGGAAATTGTTACTACAAACAGCGGAACGCGCTATGAGATCCGGGCGCGAGATGATCAGTCTCTGGAGGTCTCACCCTGGCCATTTCTCAAAGATCACTTTGAGGTTGGCCTTGATGTCCATCAACTGACAACGCTGCAATTTGCCAATGATGCGGAATTATTACAGGCCTTACTGGAAAGCCCTACAGAATACCGGACTTGGACATTCCAAAAAAGCGGATGATGCAAGTGGATGGGTAATTGAGCAAGAGGCCGCATTTTGTCGTCATGCCTGTCATGAACTCGAGGGACATCAGCGATTAAAAGTTGAAATACAGGAACTCTGCAAAATCATCGTGAAAGCTCAAGCGAATCAATGCAGCACTGGTTGCAATCAGGAATAGCAGCAGATTCTTAAGATTGGGATGAAATGACTTTTCCATTTTCAGGCTGTTGCTGAAAAGAAAGACAATCCCTAGACCTCCTGCAATGGCAGCAATCGCTTCATATCCACAGGGCATGAGTTCCAAGCCATCAAAGAGATTGAGATTTCCTGAACCCCATCCCAGCATTGTCTTGATCACGAAAACCGCATCGCTGAATGTTGTCGCTCGAAAGAAAATCCATGTCAGATGAATAAAGAAGAATGTCATTATTCGAGCCGTCCAGTTGGGCATCTTCAATGCCGTCAAGCCCCACATCCATAAGACGATGTAGGCAAGCCCATGCAGTCCTCCCCAGATCACGAAGTTCCAGCTTGCACCATGCCAGAGCCCGCCGAGTACAAATGTCAGCGTGATGGCAAAGAGCATGTTCACTGCACCATTTCGATTCCCACCCAATGGAATATACAGGTAGTCTCGCAACCATCGGCCGAGCGTGATATGCCAGCGTCGCCAGAAGTCTTTAATATCCACTGCGCGGTAAGGCGAGTTGAAGTTTTCAGGAAGACGAATTCCAAACATCAGTCCTGAACCAATCGCCATATCCGAGTAGCCACTGAAATCAAAATAAAGTTGAAGCGTATACGCCAACGTCGTCATCCAGGCGGTGGCAAAGGTCAATTCGTCGACTGCGCCATATCCGGCGTTGGCCCAAATTGAAAACGTATCGGCGAGGATCACCTTCTTGAACAGTCCTATCGAAAAGCGAAACATGCCCAGAGAAAACAGCGTCGACATTTCGCCGGGTTGATATTTCTTCTCAAATTGGGGCATCATCTCATCATGATGCACAATCGGCCCTGCAATAAACTGGGGAAAGAAAATCACAAACAGCACATACTTAATGTAAGCAAAGACCTGACCTTTTCCGGTATAACAATCGACCAGATAGGCAATCTGTTGAAACGTGAAAAAGGAGATCGCCAGCGGAAGAATCGGCTTTGTAAACTCCAGGTCCGACCCGGTAACTGCATTCAAATTTTCCACGAGGAAACCGGCATATTTATAATATCCCAGCAGAGCAAAATCGATCACGATTCCACCCAGCAGGCAACTCATTTTCATCCAGCGTTTATCGGTGGCCAGGATCACGCGGCCCAAGTACCAGTTGAAAGTGACTGAAGCCAGAAGAATGGGAAGATCACGAATATTCCAATAAGAGTAATAAACTAAAGATGTTGCTGTGAGCCACAGATATCCGCTCTCATGCCAACCGCGCGCATGGAGCCAATGATACCCGATGAGCACTATTGGCAGAAAAACGATCAGATATTCAAATGAGCTGAACAACATATTGGAAACCAGGAGTGGTAAGTCTTAGTCTGAAAGAGAATATGGATGAGTTATGGTCTGAACGTATCTGAGGCCAAAGTATTAATTCTGGGGGAGGTGTGCTGTGGAGTCGGATTTTCCTCGGTTTTTTCAAGTCCAGCGATGACGTGTTCTATGAGATGTCGTTGCACTTCAGAAATGGCAGACCCACGTCGTTGTTTCGGATTTGCACTCATGATGCGCCTGAGAGGATCAATCAAGTCGACCAGGTCACTATCATCGAAGGTCAACACGACGACATCACCTTCAATGAACTGACCTCGTTGTTGATAGGAATAAAGATAGTCAGCAATCGTCCAGCCCGATTTACCGGCGATAACAACTTCATAGTCATCCTGTTGTTGATTGAGGAGAGCTCCAAAAGTCTGGTGATTATCGACGTAGTATCCAATCGTCATCGAATCACCATAAATCACCATTCGCGGCTTTGATTTAGGAAACTGCAATTCATGATCTAATCTCAGCCCTTGCGAATTGACCTTCATTTCGTAGACTGCAATGTCTTCGCGATGTTGATCTTTTTGATGCAGCAATGGATCGAGATCACCTATGATTTTGGGGCGTTTGCTGAAAGCAAGGGCGGTTTTCTGCGGTGGAATCCGACTGAGCTCCTGAAGCAGAAATTTGCTGGCAATTTGATGTCCCTTGGCATTCAAATGACCATCGATCGGCATAAATGTTGTGTCAACCGGCGGATACTGATCAAAAACCGGCCACATGTCCCACACGGTTAGGTCTTGTGTTGCGACAATGTTTTCAAAGGCAATTCGGGACCGCCGAATTTTGGGATCCATCTCATGGTATTCACCCGCTGGGACATATAAGAACACAAAACGTGCATTGTTTTCCAACACGTGATCGCGGAATTCACGAAGGTTTGCAGCGTAAGTCTGTTCAAGTTCAGACCACATTGGTTCGCTGATCGGCTCGTGTAGAATCTTTTGAACCTGATCGAGAAATTGATCGCGATAACTCGTCGTCAGAATTTCAGGATATGTGAGTCGCTGTTCATACTTTTGGCCGGTGATCAAAGCAAAAGCTCTTGCAGGAAGCGTGGGCAAACCAGCAGAAATTGTCAGGTATTTGAGACTGGCTCGGTTCTTGTAGTGATTGATTTCCTGAACGAGAAGCGAATGAGTGTTAAACCTCATTAGAGGTTCCTGGTAGCGAAGAAATCCCTCAACGATCATTCCGGGTACGACAAGTAACGCAGCTGCCAGAACGCTCCAGCGTCGGCAATGTCGTGCGTGTGCATTGGTGAATTCAATTTGTGACGAGGGCTGTGACATAAGTGATTTGGAAGTACTTAAGGACGGAATTCGAACCTGTCTGATGTACCCAAACTATGCCCCGGAAATCCTCACAACGTCGTCCTCGTCTGAAAAATACCTGATCGATTTTCCAACTTAACCGGGTTTGCGTCTATCGAACGGCTTTCGGGGGTTTGAATCAAAAATGCAACACACCGTCTTTTCATGTTTTGACGCAAGGAATGCAGTAAAATAGACGAATTCAGTCAACATTAACTTGGGAAAAATCGGTTTGTATCGATTGTATCGACTGTGTCTGGTTAAAACGGTTGTACGAAACAATCCTGCAAATCCAGTTGTGATCGATGGATGAATCAACCTGTGTCTAGTGGATTTGATTTTGATTGAACGAGAACAGCCACAGTCTGGATGACGACGATATCAAAAGTCGTCGGTCTGTCTTTGAACAGGATGTTTCAAACCAGATTGAAAAGATACGTGACAGGCATTTCAATCAGGATGAAAAAATGCGTCATCAGGAGCACAAGGACGAACGCCCCATGATTCTCAAATTTCCCATGAGCGGAAATAGCGAATCATTATCTTCACCATTGGTCGATCCCCTGGGATGTCCTATCGCTGATCATCAGGAATTGCTGTGTCAACCAGGGAAAAGTGCCCTTTGTACAATCTCATCACTCAGTGATGAGCCCGTGATCTATTCATTGGCGGAATACCTCCAGCGACAGTCCTCCCATAGTTCGCCTGAGTTATCGACAATCGAACTCATCGAAGCTCAATATCAGGAATTTATGTCGCAATCGCCAGATATTGCTCTTTTGGGGAGAAGAACCTGGGACGAAAAGAAGCCAGGTGATATCAAAGCGATGTAGCCAAGAGTCATACTCGATTGGTCAAAGACTCAAATAACCGGTTGATAGTGAGGGTTGATCGCTGCCATAATGCCAGAATCTGGAATCAGATCTGGCGCTGCAAAAAGCTGGATTTGCAAACCGCTCAATGATCCCCAGAATTCCAGTTCCTGCTGCAATTCAAGAACGGAGATCATCGTCGGAACATCCAACTCTAAAATTGCCTGGAACGATGTCAGATCATCGTTTCGACGCGCTCTGAGATCAAGGATGTCGATTCCCTGTTGGGCCAGGACTGCACTT
>JBGSVC010000593.1:0-15008 GCA_041753175.1 Planctomycetaceae bacterium | reverse complement strand
GGTCAAGGAAGGCGGTTACTGGGAGCAATCCTGGGAAGCTGGCAACCTAAGCCCCCGTGAAGGGCGGCCGTAACTATGACGGTCCTAAGGTAGCGAAGTTCCTTGTCGGGTAAGTTCCGACGCGCATGAACGGCGTAACGACTGGAGCACTGTCTAAACCACAGACTCGGTGAAATAGTAGTTGTAGCGAAGATACTACATGCCCGCGGCAAGACGGAAAGACCCCGTGAACCTTTACTGTATCCTGGTATTGACGCCTGGCATATCATGCGTAGGATAGGTGGGAGGCTGTGAAGTGGTGCTCTTGGGCATCATGGAGCCATCGTTGAAATACCACCCTGGACCTATTAGGTGTCTAACCCGCACACAAATGCGGGAACAGTGTCAGTTGGGCAGTTTGACTGGGGCGGTCTCCTCCCAAAGAGTAACGGAGGAGCCCAATGGTACCCTCAGCCTGGTTGGCAATCAGGCGTAGAGCGTAAAGGTAGAAGGGTGCTTGACTGCAAGACTCATGAGTCGAGCAGAGACGAAAGTCGGGCTTAGTGATCCGGCGGTTCCGAATGGAAGGGCCGTCGCTCAACAGATAAAAGGTACTCTGGGGATAACAGGCTGATCCCCTCCGAGCGTCCATAGCGGCGAGGGGGTTTGGCACCTCGATGTCGGCTCATCACATCCTGGAGCTGGAGAAGGTTCCAAGGGTTCGGCTGTTCGCCGATTAAAGTGGTACGTGAGCTGGGTTCAAACCGTCGTGAGACAGGTTGGTCCCTATCTGCTGTGTCCGTACGAATCTTGAGGGGTTTCTTCTTTAGTACGAGAGGATTTGGAAGGACGCACCTCTAGTGTTCCTGTTGTCACGTCCGTGGCAGTGCAGGGTAGCTACGTGCGGAAAGGATAAGTGCTGAAAGCATATAAGCACGAAGCCTCTCCCAAGATAAGGATTCGTTGAGTCCCCTGGAAGACGACCAGGTTGATAGGCTGGATGTGTAAGGTCAGTAATGATCTCAGCTAACCAGTACTAAGGGACAAACGCTTGACCACTTTGATTTCAAATTTTCTATGTGTTTCATAGACACACTGAAATAACTTCAAAGATGGACAATCAGATTTCAATTTCATGTAATCGCATCGCAATTTCAATTGTGTTTCCAACATGATTTTATTTACTAACACGCTTGTCATACTGATTATCTTATCTCTTTGCTGATACCAAAACTTGTTTTGGATCTTCAAGGATGCGGAACAATGCATCTGAGCCAGCGGCCTTCGGGCGACCAGCTCTCAGATGATTTCCGGTGACCATACAGACGGTGAAATACTCGTTCCCATTCCGAACACGATCGTCAAGCCCGTCTGGTCGATGATAGTGCCGAAAGGTGCGAAAGTAGATCATTGCCGGATTTTTTAAACCTCTTCAAGACTTCGGTCTTGAAGAGGTTTTTTTATGCGCGCTGGCCTCTTTTTTCCTTACCATAGTGTTGGCTCGGTTTCAAACATCAATCGCAGCCGACATTCCGTTGATGATGACAAACAATCCACAGTTCTATCTGGCCTGGAAGAAGACATGTCCAATAATGAGGTTTCTATTTTTCAAAAAACTTGTCTCGTCGTTTGTCTCATCGTTTGTTGCTTCAATCCATCTCAGCTCCGTGCGGCAGACCGTTCGATCAGCGGGCGGGTGATTGATTCCAAACAACAGCCGATTGCCAATATTCAAGTCATTGCTTTTGCATGGGATTCATCTCGCAATTACCCACTTTCCGGAATTGTCACCACACAAAGTGACGGACGATTCCATTTTACGGAATTGGATTCCGACTACATCTTCCTTGGCATCAACGATCCTCATTATGCACTTGCGCTCAAAAGTGTGACGCTCAAAGATGGCTCTCAGCAACAAGTGGATATGATTTTGACGGATGGTGATGATGTCGCCGTTAAAGTTTTTGATCCTGAGGGTCGTCCACTATCTGGCGCACATCTGACGATGTTACAAATCTACGATCCCCATAATGGAAATTGCTTTGTCCGTGACGGTGCCTTCGAACGATTAAATTTCACTCCGCCCATCAGTGATCAAAACGGCCTGCTCACAATTTCTCGTTTGCCATCTGAGTCGCTTTTGGTGGGAGCCAAGGAGAGTATTCATAGTATTTGCCAGGAGAATTGGAGAATGTCTCCATCGATCATCCGGACGGACGAATCTTGAGTGCTTATAAAAAGCTGGGAGTTGACGGATATCCCACGTATCTGCTGCTTGATCGAGAAGGAAAAATAGTGGCCTCGGATAAGACAATCCCGGGGCCTACGCTGCGATGGTTTAAGCTCGAAATCGTCCGAGAACAACTTTTGCAGGAATAATTCGATTGTTGGCATTTTTTGTGAATGATTTGCCGTTGATCTTCGTATCTATTACGAATTCGCTTTCCATCAATGCGGCACAGGGGCTTTTCAAGGAGTGGACGATGCGACGGTTATTTTTCTGGTTGGTGATCGCGATCAGTCTGACAATTGAGGTATGCGCACAACCGGTTGAAACCGATGAGGTTATGGCGACGATCGATCCAACTCCAAAATATCGGGAGTGGCCTGATACTCGGTTGGGAAAACTCCTGGGCGAAATTGAAGTCATCCAGGCTTCCGGGGAAATGTGGCAAGGGACGGCGTGGCCATTGAAGGTGAAAGAAGCGATCGAACTTGGTCCATCGACGTCCGCTGAACTTATCACGCTTCTCGATGAAACTGCCGACGACCACCACATGATGATGAGAACGTTGGTTTTTCTTCTGCGGGCGACCAACGACAAACGCGCTATCCCTGCTCTGATCCGCACCTTGCCGCGGTGTTATCAACAGAGTGACAGTGATTATGGAAAGAGAGTCGAAGACGTCGAATTGTGGGCATTCATGCAGGAGCATGAAGCCATTGAGTATCGAGATGACCGCTTTAGCTTTGGTCGCCCCATCACCGAGATCTTTGCGACCTTGCGCCGGTGGACGGGTGAGCGTATTGGGCAGATGGAGATCATTTTCGTACAAAAGGACGAACAAGACTCTCCGCGGATTGATCAAATCAAGCGACTTACGTTTTGGACAATCGCGCGGCGCTGGGAGTTGTGGTGGGACGAGCATTGGCAGGAGTACACAGAAGATCCAAACCATGCACACGTCGGATTGATATTGCCGCAGGAGGAGCCGATCAAAGTGGAACCGCTTGACGTGTCCAAGCGGATGCAACTGACAGGGAAATATCAAACCCGTTCTGTAGAATCGCCGATGAATCCCGGAGCGTCGCAGGTTTTTTATGACATTGATACGGGTCGAATGTCGGGATTGCCCGAGCCATGGAGCCAGATGAGTCGCGAAGAGATCACCACTGCAAAGCCCATGATTCAGATTTGGGCCGCCCAGGCCGGTTATGATTTGATGGGGTGGGAAGAGACGATCGACGGCCAGACACGTTCTGTTGTTATCCCAATTCGATTGAGACTTTGGATGTTGAACGCTGAGATTGAATTTCCGCTGACATTGACGATGGAAAGCCTGATGGCTGCTGGTCGTTCGGTCAGCGGTCCATTCGGAGGTGATTTGAATGATCAGCCGGCTCAAAAACTGCCGGGATTTTTTTTCATTACCAGTGAAAATACGGTGGGGATCATCGAGCTGAAGAAGGTGCTCAAAAAACCACAGCTTGTGCTGAAATCAGAGTGGTTTCCCAATGAAGAACCACGGGTGTATTTTCATCAGGGTTGGCAGGTGAACGTGAACGTGTGTAGACCTGATAAGTAGTGTGGCCATGCGTGGGGATTGTTAACGAGTGGTTGTGTGATCAAAAAGTCGTTGCCGACTGTTTCCTGATCACTGAAATCTCGACGTGGATCAAGCGATCGCAGGAGAGGGCAATTCAGACTTGGATGTTCACGAGTGTTGAATTGGAGGCATTTGAAGAGTACAATGCCCATTTGGTTTTCTGGCTGTTGTGCGGTGATTTTGTTGCCTGCGATGTTGCCTGAAACCTGTCGTATTTTTTTAGGGACATCTGCACATGACACGACGCGCACTGATCAGCGTCAGCGATAAATCTGGGTTGCTCGATTTTGCTCAGGGTCTCGAAGCGTTGGGCTTTGAAATCCTCTCCACCGGCGGGACCAGTCGGTTTTTGAAAGAGGCAGGCCTGAACATTATTGATGTTTCAGACTACACGGGCTTCCCCGAAATTATGGATGGTCGAGTCAAGACTTTGCATCCCAAAATTCATGGTGCGATCCTGGGGCGACCGGATCTACCCAGTGATGCCCAGGCGATTGAAGCTCATGGCATCATTCCGTTTGAGCTGGTTGTGGTGAACCTGTATCCGTTTAGTGAAACTGTAGCCAAGCCCGACGTGACGATTGAAGACGCGATCGAAAACATCGATATCGGCGGGCCGAGCATGGTTCGCTCGGCGGCGAAGAATCATCATTATATTGGTATCGTCACGCAGCCGAGTCAGTATCCGCAGGTGCTTGCAGAATTGCAGGCAGGTGCACTCTCGATGTTGACTCGACAAAAATTAATGGTCGACGCCTTTGAGATGACGGCTGCCTATGATCGAGCCATTGCCCATTATTTTCAGTCAATTCACTATGGCGCCAGCCAGCCTGAAGAAACGCTATCGTTTCCTGAGACATTGAACCTGTCTTTTACTCGACAGCAGTCGTTGCGATATGGCGAAAATCCTCACCAGTCGGCGGCTTTTTATGTCGAACAAACACCGCCAGTGGGAAGTCTGGCTGAGGCCAGAATTCTTCACGGCAAGGAACTCTCTTACAACAATTTGCTCGACCTCGATGCCGCGATGCTGCTTGTGCGAGAATTTTCGGAACCAGCCGTGGCGATCCTGAAACACAACAATCCTTGTGGTTGTGCCATTTCTGCAGAGTTGTCGCGGGCCTTTGACTTGGCCTATGAAGGTGACCCTGTCTCGGCGTTTGGTTCAATTATTGGATGCAATCGAGTTGTTGATGTGGCGACAGCCGAAAGGATGTGTGAACCGGGTCGATTTATTGAAGCGATCATCGCTCCGGGTTTTGAGGATGACGCCTTTGCCCTGTTGACGACGAAACCTAAATGGAGAAACAACGTCCGGCTGCTGACCAACCCCGAGATGACCAATCCCATTTCGGCGGCATGGGAGTACCGACGTGTCTCGGGTGGAATTCTGGTCCAAGATCGCGATCTGCTGCCCGACCCGGAAGAGGGCTGGACCGTCGTGACACAAAGAGCCCCCAATGAGGTGGAGATGCGCGACCTGAAATTTGCGTGGCTGGTTTCCAAGCACGTCAAATCCAATGCGATTGTCTATGTCAAAGAGGGAGCAGTGTCAGGAGTTGGAGCCGGTCAGATGAGTCGACTTGATTCTGCATGGATTGCAGGGGAGAAATCACAAGGTCGTTGCGTGGGTGGTGTAGTAGCTTCGGATGCCTTTTTCCCGTTTCGTGATGGCATCGATGCGGCAGCCAAAGCGGGTATCAAAGCCGCGATTCAACCTGGTGGTTCCAAGAACGATGAACAAGTCATTCAGGCCTGCAACGAACAGAGGATTGCGATGATCTTCACAGGGCGTCGTCACTTTAAACATTGATCGAGTTGGCAGGATTTCTGTTTGATGACTTCTCAGATGTTGATGATTACGCAAATTCTGGTTCGAGTGGTCACATCACGGTGGTATGTCCGTTAATTGGCAGGGTGACGTCATGTGTGGCCGCTACACGCTACGAACGGGAGAAGTCAACGACCTGCTGGAGTTCTACGAAACGCATGGCTACTTCCAGTGGAGTCCGCGATATAATATTGCTCCGAGTCAAAACGTACCTGTGATTCGTTTGATCGAGGGAGTCCGTCAGGCCGATTCACTTCGGTGGGGACTGATACCGCCGTGGGCCAAGGATGCCAAAATTGGCTACCGCATGATTAATGCCCGTAGTGAAGAAATTGCCAGATCTTATCAGGCTCCCTTGAAGAAACGTCGTTGTCTGGTGATGACTGATGGCTGGTATGAATGGCGTGAGAAATCACCAGTTCATTTTCGTTTTCCTGGCAATCGCTTATTTGCGTTTGCTGGAATTTGGGAACGCTGGCAGGAGGTGGAAAGCGTGAGTATTTTCACGACGTCTTCCACGGGCGTGGCATCACAATACCATGATCGTATGCCTGTGATCCTGGATCGTGACGCTTATGATCCCTGGTTGGATCCGACCATTGAAGGGCAAGACCTTGTCTCCTCGTTGCTCATCCCCTGGGAAGGAGTGATCGAAGCGTTACCTGCAAATCCGATTGTGGGCAACGTTCGAAATGAAACTCCAGAGTGTCTATGGGAAGGGAAGAATTGAGAAGACTGAGCTCGAGAATTCTGGAGGGTCAATCTTCGGCTTTGCTTCCATCTCCACACATTTTGACGATCCTGGGATCGAAGCGTCCCACGATTTCGACGAGATCGTGTTGTTGAGCCATGACTGCCAGAATGTTTTTGTACGCATATGGAACCTCATCGGCCCCGGCTGAGAGTACCGTGATTCCTTTTTTGAGCAAGTCGCCGGAGACGGCTTTGAGGTTGAACTGCTCTTTGGCTTTGGTCCGTGACATTTTGCGTCCTGCTCCATGGGATGCGGAGTTGAGACTGTCTGGATGTCCTTTGCCTTTGACAATAAATGCCGGGTCTGCCATTGAACCGGGAATGACTCCCAATGTCCCTGCGCCTGCCGGGGTTGCACCTTTGCGGTGGACGATCAGTTCCTGGCCGTTGTGGATCTCTTTCCAGGCGAAGTTATGATGATTTTCAACGCCGGAAAGTATCGAGGCGCCCAGCAGTCTGGTCACGTTGCGATGTATCACATCGTGGTTGGCGGCGGCATAATGCCCCATCAGGTTCATAGCGGCCCAATATTCCTGCCCGTGTTCAGAATCCATGGATAACCAGGCGAGTCGACCAAAGTGCTTGTATTTTTGAGACAGTGACGCCTGTGCAATCGAGGAATATGTGCTGCATACCGACGCGCCGGTTCCGCGTGAACCGGAATGACTCAGAAGCGCGACATAGGTGCCCGGAGAGAGTTGGAGTTGATCGTCTGTTTGAGTCAGTGTCACAACTCCGAATTCGACGAAGTGATTTCCCGATCCGGACGTTCCCAGTTGCTTGTGAGCACGATCTTTGTTTTCGCGTGTGATCCGGGTGACTGTCCAATCGCGATCCATGACGTCATGCTGCTGGCGATGATCGTATCGGGCTCCGATGCCAAAGTGAGTCCCTTTTTCCAGGGCGCGCTGGTAGTCGTCTTTTCGTTTTTCAAGTGAATCAACCGGTAGGTCGAGTATCGAAATCTTCATTCGACATGCGATATCGACGCCAACGGCGTAGGGGATAACGGCGTTTTCCACTCCTAGAACACCACCAATGGGCAAACCGTAGCCGACATGGGCATCCGGCATGAGTGCCGCCATCCGGGCTCCTGGCACTGCGCAGGCATCGCGCATTTGGGCGTGAGCGGGGGCTTCAATCTCGTCGCCCCAAGTCTGATAATTGATCGGGGGGGACGTAGGCTCTGAGGGGAAGTCCTCCATGAGCGTATGGGCCAGTGTGCTCAAATGCGGATGGTGCAGATACAATTGTGGCGATTGGATTAGGAGCGACAACTCCGCTTTGAATTCATTGATACGCATTTCTCCCGATCCCATCGCCGATTGTGCAGCGATGATGGCCTGAGGGATCAGCCATTCCGGAATCCCCAGTTTTTCGAGTTGTCGACGATTCATAAGAGTCATTTCAGTGAAAAAGTCAGAGAAATTCTGAAGAGATGTTTCAAGCGTACCGTTCGACGCGATGAACTTTGTGTCGGTTCGGGGGAAATATGCCGATTTGGCTGAAAACAAATCTTTTGAAACCTCCAAAAAGTCGAAGTCAAGGCGTGTTCGTCGGTTGACTTCGCGCTACAATAGTTATTGACTCGAACTGAAGCTTGGGCCGAGGAGTTTTATAGAGCCGGTGCGACCGGAAACCTCGCCTGAATTCGTTGTGACCCTCGTGCTCACAAGCGTACTTGAAAGTCGTTGCACGCGGTACCTTTAGAAAGGACCCGCCCGAATGTCCTCATCGACAATGACATCGTCAGATGTCAATTCTGCTCCCTCGTCATCGTCTCCTGTTAAAAATTGTTCAAGCCATTCACCTTCAGCAGTATGCACCCCGGTGAAGAAATTGCATGACACCCAGGCCACTGCAGACAAACGCGGTATTGCGATTGATTATGTCGGTGTCAAGAATGTGCAATTTCCTGTTCAGCTTAAAATGCGTGATGGATCAGTACAACACACCGTCGGTACATTTGCCCTGTATGTCAGCCTGCCCGCTGATCAGCGTGGGACACACATGAGCCGATTTATGGAAGCCTTGCAGGATTTCAGACGTCCTCTTGATCATCAGGGAATTCGCGACTTGTGTGCCTCTGTTCGAGAACGTCTGTTCGCACCGTCGGCTCGTATTCAAGTCGAGATGCCCTTTTTCCTGGAAAAAGCGGCACCGGT
Source organism: Planctomycetaceae bacterium (assembly GCA_041753175.1). GTDB lineage: Bacteria > Planctomycetota > Planctomycetia > Planctomycetales > Planctomycetaceae > SXPC01. The sequence goes on along the minus strand of JBGSVC010000593.1, from coordinate 6,453 downwards.
TTCGGGTGTGAAAAGTCTTCTCGATTATAAGGCCAGTTTCCATGTCGACATGAATGAATCCGGTGAATCGATTTCAGTGATGGGTGTGAAAGTACCGGCCAAAAGCTTGTGCCCCTGTTCGAAAGAGATTTCCGATTACGGAGCGCACAATCAACGTTCGATTATTTCTGCAGACGTCAAATATGATGGAGCAGTCTGGATTGAAGACCTCATCGAAACCATGGAACAATCTGCCAGTAGCCCATTATATGCGCTGCTAAAACGTCCCGACGAACGATTCGTCACACAGGCTGCCTACGACAACCCCAAGTTCGTTGAAGACATTGTGCGTGATTTGGCGTTGGGACTGGATGGAGATGATCGCGTGACCTGGTATCGAATCAGCGCGGAGAATTTTGAATCCATCCACAACCACGAAGCGTATGCTCAAATAGAGCGTACTAAAGTCTAACATACTGTTGAAACTCAACAGGCTGGAAAGCGTGTGTGGAATCTTTTCATCGTGCCTGTTGTAAAGACGCGATCTAAACAAACCATTCAATGACGTTTGAGTCGTTTTGAATATTGCAGAATCGAAAGAAATTTTTGTATGTCAATGACCATCATGCGACGCATCAAGTTTTGTGCCGGCCATCGGCTGTATAAGCACGAGAGCAAATGTGCGTTTTTCCACGGCCACAACTACACGGCAGATTTCTATGTCTCTTCTGATGAGATGGATTCCGTCGGACGAATCATTGATTTCTCACAACTCAAAATCATGTTCAAAGGCTGGCTCGATGAGCACTGGGATCATGGATTTTTACTCTATGAAAAAGATGACAATGGGATCCACGCTATTCGTCAGGTCGATCCTTGTAAATATTATGTGATGCCATATAACCCGACGGCTGAAAACATGGCTCGGTATTTGTTGGAAGTCGTCTGCCCGGAATTGTTGGGGCAAATGGGAGTCAAAGCCAGCAAAGTCGTCATCTGGGAAACTGACGAAGCATTCGCTGAGGCCACTCTGGATGCTTCTGGCGAAGTCATGACAAGTTCGGTCGATTATGCCAGCGAAGTGGTTTAGCCGCTGGATAACAAGTTAAAATCAAACAGATTTCCTCAATACCGCTGGCCTGTTCAACTTCCTGCATTAAGCAGGTGGTTGGAATATGAGTTTAATAATTATCGCTCACCTCGATTCACCAGTGATCGAGAACCAAAAATGGTTTAGATGTTAGGGATTTCGATTCTGAAGCAAGATTTTCTCTTGAGTCGATGATATGCAGGTTGCCAGATTTCGGCGTCAACTCCGCAAAGCGGAAAAGCATCTGAGGGCCAACTGTGAACACTTGGGGCCCTGGACGCTGCAGTATGGACGGTGTGAACTTGTTGTGCAATGGGAACGAGACTTATATGAGGCGCTTGTGCGCGCAATTGCACATCAACAGTTACACGCTAAAGCTGCACAGGCCATATTGGGACGACTGCTGTTACACTTCAATACCGATACAATCCCTTCGCCGACTCTGATCTCACGAACCAAGCCGGAGGTGCTCAGGGAGTTGGGGTTTTCGATGTCAAAAGTAGTGGCGATTCAGGGGATAGCCCAGGCTGCCATTGACGGTGAAATCCCGGAACGCAGTCTTGCTGAGCAAATGAGTGATGAGGAACTGATCGAGCGATTAATTGGTTTGCGCGGCGTTGGTCGATGGACGGTCGAGATGTTGTTGATTTTTACACTGGGACGTCTGGATGTCATGCCTGTGGACGATTTTGGGGTGAAGTCAGGCTTGGCAAAATTATACCGTCTGCCAACCCTGCCCAGGAAAAATGAGTTTGCAGAACTGACGAGGCATTGGGCGCCCTATCGTAGTGTTGCGGCGTGGTATCTGTGGCGACTGGCCGAAGACAAAGACCATTGGGCAGGCAACCAGGGCGAGCAGGTCTGTGATGCCTCTTTTTGAGCATTGTGCGGTTGTTGACGTGGCGAGGCAACGTGATAGGATTTGAACATTCCCCCAACCTGATGCCCGACCCGATGGACCGCTTGAGGAGGCTTTGAGATGTTAACGCCGCAGGAGTATCGTCAACGACGTTTGGCATATGTGATCGACGAGGCTCAACCCGGACAGACGATTACGGTGCAGGGGTGGGTTCGAACGCGTCGGGATTCCAAAGAGGCGTTTTCGTTTATTGAACTCAACGATGGCAGTTGTATGAAGAACCTGCAGATCGTGGTGGATCAATCCGTGCCTGGTTACCACGAAACGATCAAAATGCTGACTGTTGGTTCGAGTATGTCAGCGACCGGTGAGCTTAAAGAGTCGCCCGGAAAAGGGCAGCGTGTGGAATTGCATGCGACCTCATTTCAACTCATCGGGGGCGCGGATGCAGAGAAGTATCCGTTGCAAAAGAAACGCCATAGTTTTGAATTTCTGCGCGAAATCGCTCATTTGCGACCTCGGACAAATACTTTCGGGGCGATGGCGCGTGTGCGAAATGCCGCCGCGTTTGCGATCCACGAGTTCTTTCAGTCGCGCGGGTTTTTGTATATCAATACCCCCATCATCACGACCAGTGATTGCGAAGGGGCCGGGCATATGTTTCAGGTCACGACACTGGATCTGGATAAGTTGGCCGGGAGCACTCAGGCCATTGATTATGCTCAAGATTTCTTCGGGAAGAAGGCGTCGCTGACGGTCAGCGGTCAATTGGAAGGAGAGATTTTCGCGACCTCACTGGGCGATTGTTATACGTTTGGGCCAACGTTTCGAGCCGAGAATTCCAATACGTCCCGCCATCTGGCCGAATTCTGGATGGTGGAACCGGAGATGCCGTTTTGCGATCTGACCGGCAATATGGAGATCGCTGAGGCATTTATCAAATCCGTGATTACCAAAGTCCTGCAGGACTGCAAAGACGACATCGACTTCTTTAATCAGTGGGTCGATAAGACCGTGCTCGAGACATTACAACAGATTCAGCAGCAGACATTTGAGCGGGTTTCGTATACGCAGGCGGTGGAGCTGCTGTTGGGATGCGGGAAGACGTTTGAATACCCGGTTAGTTGGGGAGTCGATTTGCAGTCTGAGCATGAGCGGTATCTGACAGAGGAGCATTTCAAGAAACCGGTGATCCTGTATGACTACCCGCGAACGCTCAAGCCGTTTTACATGAAATGCAACGATGATGGAAAGACGGTACGCGCGATGGATATTCTAGTACCGAGGATTGGAGAGATTATTGGAGGTTCTCAGCGTGAAGAGAATCTGGAATCCCTCAAAACACGGATGAAGGAATGGGACCTGCCTGAAGAGGAGTATTGGTGGTATTTAGAGTTGCGGACATATGGAACCGTTCCACATGCAGGATTTGGATTGGGGTTTGAGCGTTTGATTCAACTGTTGACGGGAATGACAAACATTCGCGACTGCATTCCGTTCCACCGTGTTCCGAAGCATGCGGAGTTTTAGAGATTCTATCAGTTCTCACACTTCGATGGTTTCGCCAAGTTCCTGATTGATCACGTCTACCATTTGGCGGAGTCGTCCGAGATCACGACGATTGAAATCGAAGGTGATTCTCGGGAGATGGGCCAGATGCTCGTCATCTTTCTCGAAGGGATGGTGAGTCGTGCGTTCAATTTTGCCGGATTCCAGCATCGAAGAGAATTCGTCGTTTAAGCGTTCGAGCAGCATATCGGGAACATCTTTGTGAAGTCTTAGGACGAGCTTGCCTTCCACATAGCGCATCGAGTTGTAGACAGAGTAAAATTGGAAAATTTCCCTGACGGCGTCGCCGACGTTGTCGACGATTTTATACAAAGAGATGTCTTCCGGCGAAATCAGACCCCGTCTGAGGAGTTGCTTGTCGATGAACTTCTGAAAGTCAGTCCAGAAGCCTTCTCCGGGCGCTTCAACAGCGACGATGGGCATCAGATCTCTCTTGCCGGTTTGTACGAGCGTGTAAGTTTCGAGGGCTTCGTCGAGTGTCCCAAAACCTCCGGCAAAGAGCGCAATGGCGTGAACTTCCTTGACGAAGAGGAGTTTGCGGGTGAAAAAGTATTTCAGGTGAACGAGTTTTTCGTCACCTTCGATGATGGGGTTCGACCCCTGTTCGAAGGGGAGCATAATATTGAGCCCCATGGCTTTTTCACGGCCTGAGCCTTCATGAGCGGCTTGCATAATGCCAGGTCCGGCGCCTGTGAGAACATACCAGTCGTTCTTAGCCATAACTCTGCCAAAATCGACAGCGAGATCATAGGCAGCATCACCGGCGCGTAGACGAGCAGAGCCAAAAACGGTCACTTTGCGGTTGCGTCGGTATTTTTTGAAGATCTTAAAGGCGTAGCGGAGTTCTTTGAGTGCCCGTGAAAGAATTTTGAGATCGCCGATGGTGGCATCGTCTTTTTGCAGTTTGTCAGCGGTCTGTTTGATCTCATTGATGAGATAATCACGATCAATCGACGGCGTGCCCAGATCCGAAGGAATGACTTCCTGTTCCGAGACGTTAGGCCTGACAGGAACATGAGGTTTGTGTGTCGACTTATTGTGTTGTGACATGATGTGCTTTGTAACGAATCAAGGAGGGGAGACAACAGACCAGAGAAAAGATATGACGTTTCACGACCGGTGGATTAGGTCAGGGCTTCGAGAGCTTCTTCCCGGGAATCGTAAATAGCCCAGATCGTATCCAGAGCAGTGATGTGCAGGAGTTCGCGGGCTAATTTACTGGCTCCACAAATAACGAGCTCTCCACCTTTGCTTTTGACGAATTTGTGGCATCTCAAAATTAACGCCAGGAAGACGGAGCCAAAGTATTTGACTTCACTGAGGTCGAAAATGACCATAGGAACTTCGAGTTCTTGTAGCGGTGCCATCACGATTGTGGCAGCTTGTTCAATGAGGTCCCAGTTCATCGATTCGACATTGCTGGCGGGAACGACGACGACGGTCTCGCCGTGCCAGAGGAGTTGGAAGTCTTCGATGGGTGGATTCATGAATGCCTCTTGAGGTGATGAGATCGAGTGTTGCAGAAATCATAGTCAATGGGGGGGAGAGGGTCGAGGGTTGCATGTACCGAAGCGAACACATTGCAGTGCTCAAAACCTCCTGACAATCGAAAATCCTGCCACGTCTGTCGTTAAAATTGTGTGGCAGAGGAGTCGAGCCAGTTTGCCCAGCAGTCGACTTTCTCCTGAAGAGTTTTCGCCTGATCGAGGGTCGGAGGCCTGTGTGTCTGAGAGACAAGTGTATCGAGTTGCGTGAGGATTTCCTGCTTGAGCTGATCGTTACGCTCGGTCCAAAGCATTCGAACGAGCATTGGAATGCTGACTGATTTTGAGATAGAAGCCATTCCCGCGATGGCTTGTTTGCGAACGTGGGAATCGGCATCGTAGCTGAGCTTGAGGAGTTCGGCCTGCCCTTGGGGATCGCCGAGTTGAGCCAGTGCAATCATGGCGGCTATACGAACCTGAGGATGAGGATGAGGCAGGAAGCTACGCAACGAATGGGGCTGGAGTTGTTCCCACGGTCGAGAGGAGGGGTCTGTCGTATGCCCATCGATGAGGAGTGGATTTCCAATCTGACCGGCGGCAGAAATGGCTGCGATGAGTACGGACGTCTCGCTTGAATCAAACAGACGCATCAGATCAGATGAGAATTCTGCACAATGATGACGTTGTGTGAACTGACAGCCGAGGATTTGAATATCCGGCCAGGGTGATTGAAGAGCCGCTTGTGCAATTTTGCGATGAGACTCGGGAGCTTCCTGTGAGATCGCCTGCATCACAGTTCGCCAGATTAGGGCATCGTATTCTTCTGGAATTTTGACAGCCAGTTGGGAAGTGAGCAGTTGTGGCAGGGTTCCCTGCTGGCTGGAGTGAAGGAGTTCATGAGCGGCTGCACGCCTGATGTTGAGTTCTCCTGAATCAAGTTGCTTGAGAGCTGCAAATACTGGAAAGGATGCCGGAAGAAATTCCTGGTAGAAGCGACTGCGAAGCACCGTGGAGAGATCTTGAAAGCGTTTCGTCAGAAAGACGAGATCCTGGGGTGAAAGTTGATTGAGGCGTGCCGCGGCAGCGACATCGTTATCGGAGTCCTGATCTGAAAGTTGGTCGATGGCTTGGTTGAGTTCCTGGGCGCGGAGTTCATCGAGCGGGGGGTTCGCGGCAGGATTGGCTTGAAGACTGGCCAACAGGTTCGTCTTCAGACTATGAGTCGCGGCTAGGGCGTTGATCTCTGCTTGTCGCTGATCGATCGAGCCACGCCATTCACGCAGGGTTAACCCGGTGCGTTGAGAGAGGAGCGTGGCTGCAGTTTGTCTGGTTTTGATATTGGCGATGCGGTAGGCTTCCAGGCATAGCGGAATTGCCAGATCGTCGTCCCAGGTTGTGGTGGCATTGAGGACCGCCAGTTGAATACTCAAACTCGGTTCGGACAATAGCTTCATAAGCATCATTGCCGACTC
>JBGSVC010000592.1:0-3374 GCA_041753175.1 Planctomycetaceae bacterium | reverse complement strand
CAGTGGGATCGGTATGCCACACAGGTCGTTGAAGATATCACCCCGCTGATTGGTTCGGAGTTTTATGATTCCTCACGCGCGGTGGCCGGGATGATGAAGAGTTGGCATGAGCAGGGTGCCAAACTCGGCGATCTGGCATTTTGGAAAGGGACTGTAGCTGAGTTGAATAACACCACGTCGCTGGCGGAGGTGATTTCGGCGCTTATAGATCGCAAGGATCATGTGGCGTCGATGGGTTTGTTAATGGAGTGGGCCAGTCAGGCCAGTGATCTTGGAATTGATGCCACAGCGACTTCGTTGACGGATTTATTATGGCGTTGGGTAAAGCTGGTGGTTTCGACCACAATGCAACAAAAGGAGAACACATCCGCTTTTTTGCAAGTCAAGAGGCTGTTCGATTTTCTGGAAGCCAGTGCGGGCGAATTTTGGCTGGTGCCGAAACTGGATCTATTGACCGGCGACTCTGGGGAGACGAAGTCTCAAAGAAATGATCTGGATGATCTTTATGGTTGGGAAAAGTCGTCTGAAGACAACTGGGAGAGCGGAGAAGGCTCGGAGTCAATCGAAGATATCTTTGCCGCTGCTTATGATGAAGTGACCTATAGTGATACCACTGATGATGGGAAAGATTCGTCTTTGGATGATGGTCCTGCGTCGCCATCTGATTCAACAGAATTTGAACGCCTGCAGAGGATCTTGCAGCCTCGACTGAGGTTTTTGCAGACTTTAGCCCGTTTGTGGCGATTTACTGGGGAATATTTTCAAGAACGTGGTGTTGGAGAGGAAGAAGTTGCTGGCGAAACTGATTCAGGTGAGGATGTGGAGCGTCCACAGACTTCGCGAAAGCGGGCATCGCTCTTTGAGAGTGCAGAAGTTCGAGAGGTTGTTGGGCATTGGTGTGACCAGATCAATAAAATGCGGGAAGAACTGCTGGATTTGCTGCATGAAATCTGGAGTCGGAACATCGATGAGAATATTGGTGGTCATGATCAGAATATTGAATATGACATTCAGCATCAGGTCAAATATCATTTACTTCACAGCGTGATAGCTACGCATGTGATGCTGCGTGAGGCTCATTGGACGCTTTCGGTCTGTCTTCCCAAACAGGAAGGACCGGGCGATGAATTGATGGAGCAATTAGCGTTGCGTCCGCTGTATGCAGCCATTACCTCACACCATATCTCCGGGGTGCAGCGTCATTTGCCGATCGTGCTGGAAAAGCTCAAACGAATGCCGCTGTTGTATATTCCTTTTGAGTATGAAGGGGAACCGCGCCAGGTGCTCGCTGCGCAGACGTGTCAGTCGATCATGACGACGTTGGTCTCGCGTTTGCCCGAACTGGGACTTCATCGAGAGACGTGGCATGTGTTGAATTCGGCGTATCGGATGGAGCGTCGGATGCGTCCGCAGGGCCCTTCGATTACTGAGTTTGATCGGCTCTTTCGACTGGCGCTCTCGACATCGCTGGTGAATTTGCAGAAGTCGGCCAAGTATTGGCATCGAGGACATTTTGGCGACCATGATCTGGTGGCGCTCGTGGGGACGATCGTAAAACATTACGAAGAGTTGTGGGTTAAGCATTCACGAAGTATGAGGCTTTCGTCGGTTGAGATTCTCAATGATGAAGTGACCTGGGATGAAGTCTGTCATTTTATCAAGAATTATGGACAAGACTTTTTTCATGCCCGCATGCTGATGTTGGGGAATGTGCGGGGCATTTTGCAGTTGGGGGTTGATAAATACCTGCAATACTATTTGCAGAATCAGGACAACTATGAGCCTTCACGCCTGGCTGTCGATTTGCAGGAGGGCAAAATCAGTCTGGAAAATGCAGCCAATATTTTAGAGACGATTTACAATTGTGTGATCGACAAATTTGATCGCTTTTTGGAATACAACAGCACGACGACGGAATCAGACTATGGTGAGAAGTTTTCATGTCTGCTTGAGTTTTTGAAAGTTGAGGCTGACTACGAGCGTGATGAGTGGAACTTTTTCCCATTGAAGCTGGCGCATGAGATTTTAGTCGCGCACGGTCGTGATGATGCCGCAGAGGCCTGGCAGCAAGTGATGACGTTGAAAACATCTCGCAAGGCAGATGACCATATTGGGCGATTGAACGCACTTGAGGCGCGTTACGGTTTGCGGTTGCCTGCGCTGCGCGATCATTTGCATGAGCGCTTCGTCAAACCTCTGGCCGTTTCTCGCATGAAAGCCCATTTGCGAACCGCCTTTGAGGATGCGCACGCGGGGACTCCCAATGAAATCGCGTTTGGGAAATTGCAAGCAGAGATTGAGCAGTATTCTTCAACGATTCTTGGCTCAGGCATTCAGGCACCGGAATGGGTCCGCTATCTGGAGCAGGAGATTGATCGACTGGAAAGCCATTCGTTGCTCTCGCAGGATAAAGATACTGAGCCGTTGTTGGTGACACATGAAAAAACATCGGTCCGCGAGATTCGTCGTCAATTAAAGATCTGGACCGATCCGATTGGCGATGGTAAGTCGTCTTCGCCAAGGAAACCGCCTGAAGAGGCTTAAGAAATTGGGAAGAGGAATGATCTTGAGGCTTACAGGGCATTCAATGTCACGGGTCGTCCGATGAGTTTCTATTAGAAGCCGAGGACAAAGAGATGCTGTTTGAAGTAAGCCAGTTTGCCATCCTGGGCGATATTTTGGGTGAAGAACAGCAGGAAGACATAAGTCAGGCAGACGGCAAGCTGCAGGCCGTAGTTCGAAAACCGCCAGACCCAATGGCGAGGTTGAGCCAGTTGGCAAACATTTGAACCGATCTGGTTTGAGCTGGAGATGTGCGGAGGAATGCTCCAGCGAACAAGGAGTCCGGTGATGATTTTCGTGGGCAGGATGCTGACGATGTAGATAATCGTCACCAGCCACATGGCGTCCTGGGGGAGTGAAAATATTTTGAACAGATAAAGTGGCACGGCGAGCGAATAGATCAGGAGCAATCCCAGTGCCCAGACTAACGGGCGCAGCGCGAGCATGTCGCGGGCCTGTTTGACTTCGAAATAAGAAGAGAGTTTCCCTGTGATTGCAAAGCGGGTTTGTAATGCGGGGAGCCAACAGAAAACGATTGTCAGTAGAAGTGCGCCCGTGAACATCAACAGGAGTTGTGAACCTTTGGGATTGTTTGCCGAGGCAAATAAAATCGTGGGTGGAACGATCCAGATGAGTGCGCCCAGGCTGTGCTTGAGGAAGTACGCGTAGGCATTGATTGAGTCCGGCCCCTGGAAGATTTTCAGGTTGCCGATCATGTGAACGACGACGAAGCCGACGAGGCCAATTCCCGTCAGTGCGACGAGAATCTTGGCCCCGACGCTCGAATCGAGCAGAGCGGAGAGGAATGGAGC
>JBGSVC010000591.1:0-1926 GCA_041753175.1 Planctomycetaceae bacterium | reverse complement strand
GAATGGGATCTTTTTGGAGACTGTATTCATATGATTATTTCCTGCGCTTGTAAGACGCTCTGTGAGACGTGGTTTACTTTTTGATCATCCAGCCAGGTGAGTACATCATCGATCCTCTCGTCGTTACAGCCCTGGCTGAGTTCGAGTTGACACAGAGGGCTGGTTTGAGGAATGCCGAGGATGTTGGCGGAACCATGACGGATGTTTTTCAAATAAGGAAGCCACTCATACCAGCCCTGAACGCGGGCACGGATGGTGAGTGCAGTGTCCCATGGGAAGACGTGGAATCGTCCCCAGCCGAAGGCATCGGTGTGTGGTTGAATGACACGTGGAGATGTCGAGAGGGCACAACTGACACCAAGGTCGCGAGCGATATCGATCATATCCCAGGTGACAAACCCGAGTTCGGGAATGCCGTAGGGGAATGCAAACGATGGTTTTTCGATGCCGAAGTCATCCTTTAGAACCTGCAGGTTCATGAAGAGATCTTTTTTGAACGCGGTATTTCGATTTCGGAAATCGCGGTGCGTATGGGTGTGAGCCCCGACTTCGAAGAGTGGGTCACTACAGAGGTCGATGAGTTGAGACGTTGACATCGCGCGATACCAGCTACTGGGAGCTTTGTTGGCATTCTTCATCCCCCAGAGATCAAATGGCATCGCCATATCCTGGTCGATAAACGCGGTATTGGTGAAGATGGTGGCGGGGACGCCGAGCTTACGCATGATGGGAACGCCATAACGATAAACGCATTCGAACGCATCATCGAAGGTGACGACCAGAACTTTATCGGGGATGTCCTGGTTTTGACGGCGGTGTTGGATGGCTTGCGTGAGCGACCAGAACTGGAAGCCGTTTTCAAGCAAACCGGTGAGTTGTTGTTCAAATTGAGCGGGAGTGACGTTGATGGTAGGCGCTGTCAGTTCCCGTTTATTGGGAGCAAGACGGTGATACATCAAGATACTAAAGCTGTTTTTTTGGAGAGTTCCAAAAGTCGAGGCGAGCATTCCCAAGCCGCGCATGAGGTTGAGCTGAGTTTTGTCTTTCAGGACATCTTTGGCTGTGGGTTGCTCTGAAACTGCGACGGCAGTCAGCCATTGGGTCATCAATTCCCGAACGTGACGAGGTGCCTGGTTCATCATGTGAAAGTCTTTTCGACAAGGCCTACAGATTAAGAAGACACAACTGGTGGTTCTTAAATAACGAGACGTTGCCATCGTCCTTTCCAGAAAGAGAAGTCGATTTCGTTTTGATAAGTCTACTATGGGTCGTGGGATTTTGTCGCAAAAAGGAGACGGAAGGGGTCGGTATTGATGTGGTGAAAAGGCAACATCATGGCCTGTGAGGCGTAACCGGAATCGCGAACGAGAATTTCGGGTTCAGGTTTTGAGTGTTGTGAGGGCTTTGATCTTTCTGACACCAGGCTGAGCGCGACAGCCGAATGACATTTAGCGAACCGCGAATTTGCCCTTAATGGGCTTTCATAGGAGGAGGGCTTGACGTGAGTTGATTATCTAAGAGAGCGATCCACCGTGTGAGTCGGGTCGTCAGGTGGAAGGAGCGATCACCATCGAGTGGAATGTCGCTGGAGTTGTTTCCACTGAAGGTACTGATCCTGTAGAAGGTCTTCGAGCGGAACGGATCAGGATCGACAGCAGGACAGTCGTCAAGATAACGGCGGGAAGTGTCGGCATCGCGAAGGCCGTATCTGTCAACGAGAAAATCATGGAGTAAAGGATGACGGCTGTCGAAAAATAGTCTGCCACTGTTTTGTCACTGAGTGCTCCGATTATGGAACTGACCAATCCTAATAAGACAGTTCCCATGAGAAACAATAATCCCATGAAACCGATATTGAGCAGCGTTTCGACGTAGCCGCTGTGGGCGTGTGGGATTTGCCAACCTTGATTGAGCGAGATCCGATAA
>JBGSVC010000590.1:0-2987 GCA_041753175.1 Planctomycetaceae bacterium | reverse complement strand
GATAACGAAATGCCCCTTCGGATTTGGCCAACAAATGGGTATCAATTAACAACCAGTGACTCAGCCACCAGAAGCCTCCGCCGGCGACAAGAATACCCACCACACCATTCATCCAGAACAATTGCCAGCGTTCCAGTCGCAGGTAATTGGCCAAATGATTCAAGTTACGAATCAATGTCGTCAACAGCAATGTTGAGACGACAAAAAAAGTGATGTAATTCAGGCCGACGTTTTGAGGAGAAACCGCTGATGGCAGGAAGGCAGAGGGATACAAAAATGTCAGGCCTGCACACAATAAAGTGATGACCAGCGCATCCCCCGAGGTGACCAGACACCACTGAGAAACGTGTCCTGCCAGTGAGCGCTGGGAGACGCTCGCTAACTTCAGAGCTGGCGAAACCTTTTCTTTGTCATGATGAGTTGCGACCGTTTGAACGGGCACAGAATTGGAAGACGCAGGGCTGGATTCTGCAGACCAATATCGTTCATAACGCGGGCGTTTAGGACGATCCGAGAGAGTATAGTCTCGAATCATATCGAGGATCTGAAGTCCAAAATAGAGCAGCGCTGCCAGAGCGCTGAGGGCAACCACCAACGTCACTTGCCACGCTCCGGGCCTGAACACATAAAACAGTGGAATCGGCACCCACCAATACTGCTTGATGAAGTCCAGCAATTCGGACGACGACGATTTTTCAGTTACAACGCGTGGCCCCGAATGTCGCGCAGGTTTATTAAACATCCACCCAAAGACAAAGTCATCTCTATAGAATGATTTTGTCTTATCCTCACGATCAATTTCAGAAGTGTTCGGATCGATTTTGTCACCTCGGACAGCAGCATGAAATTGACGTTCAAGTTCCTGGATAGACGATGTTCTGCGTTCAGGATCTTTCTCAAGCGCCCGCGAGACAACTGGACGAATTCGTGGAGGAAGTAAACTCAGATCCGGCTGGCTGGAGAGATGTTTCATCAGGATTTCGCCAGTCGACTCTCCATCAAACGGGACGCGACCGGTCAGCATTTCGTAGATCATGATCCCTAACGCATAGACATCGACTTGCTTTCCGTATTTGCCTTGCGCGACTTCGGGAGCCATGTAATACACAGTCCCGACAGATTGCGTATGCGCGCTTTTTTTGGAAGGGGAAATGAATTTTGACAAACCCACATCACCGACCTTGATCCCGCCATGATCACTGAAAATGTTTCCGGGTTTCAGATCGCGGTGCACAATTCCCTGACTGTGCAGAAAATTGACGCCCGAGGCAATGCCTTGAACCCAGCGACGAACCTCTTCCATGGGCATGCCGCGAGGATGATCTTCCAATTCCTGCGACAAAGTTTTGCCACTGACATATTCCATCACGATCCAATGGTCGCCTTCTTGATCCTGCAGGACGTTAAAGATCGACACCAGATGAGGATGTTTGAGATTGAGGCATTGTGACACGCCGCGCATCTCCACATCGCTATTTTCCTGCAACAGTTTGAGCGCAACCTCTTTGCCCGCGTCGCTGATGGCATAATAGACTTCGCCAAAACCGCCGCGATGAATCGCTCGCTTAATAGTGTAGCCCGCCAACGGTTTAGATTCGGGGGCAAACGTAAACTTCATGCGTTTGTTCCTTGTGCGGGGGCTTCATCTGTCACAGTTTCAGAGTCATCGAGACTTTGTGACCCAGTCGTTATCCAATTTTCAAGTCGCAATGAAATCTCACCCGCGACAGTATGCTGCGCAGGCAGCAGTCTGATGGCGTTATGTAATTCCTGTTGAGGCTCTTTGAGATACAGTGACGATCGTTTGTCAAATAGCAGCACTCGTCCATTCAGATGGCGAGCATGAATAGGGCAATCATCATCTGGGCCGATCAAACAAACCCGATCCAGCAAAACCACTTGATCAACTCCATGTGCCCAACGATGTGCTGTGATCATTTTTAATCGAGCTGTTCTTGACAGGGCTGAAGGTATTTCAAATTGAATCGACACCAACGCATCCAGCGTGATGACATCACCCGATTGCAAAGGTGTAGGAGAGTCAACCTGTTGCCCGTTAATTTGTGTCTTTGACTGTGGTGTGAGGACATATTCTTTGTTCGTAAAACTGATCAAAAAATGATTTTGGCTGAGTGGTCCGGAAATCTCCAATCGAAAGGGCGATGATTCTGAAACGGGGCGACCACAGGACAACATCAGATCGGACGTATGAGGCAGTGCAACGACATCAAATCCACCCGCTCCGTCAATCCACAACACTCCACGTGACAAATTCGTTGGCGTTGCCTGGGGTTGTTGCAGACACGTACCTGGTACAACCAAGGATTGTTGAATCGGTTTGGGTGGTGTTGTCTTTGATCTACCAAACTGCTTTGATTTACCAAACAATGGAGACATGGCGCCCACCTGAAAGAAATCGTCAACCAACCAACTTCACTCACAAAGTACAAACGATATCACAAGCCAAGGGATCAATTTATTTTAACAGATTTTCAGGATGTCGTACTGAATATCGCCGGAGATAAATACAGACCCTCCAGCGCAAGGCAACGCAGGGTCGAAATTTCGACCCTGCGATTCCAGTCACTTAGTCTTCGATCTGAGCCAAATCATGTTCTAACGATGTTGGCTGTGCATGATCAGTTTTGTTATTTGAATCTGGTGATTCAGACTCAGGCGACTGATTGAAGTACGATTCAATTTGCTCGCTGAGTTCTTCAGGTGTTTCGTCCAGGATCGATTCACTAGGAATCAGATCCACGAACTGGGCCTGTGAATCGAGCATTTTTTGCCGAACATCCAGATCTTTGTTGAGTTCTGAGATCAATTCTTTCACTCGACTCAGATTAGAATTGTCGATATTCAATTTGCTGACACTCGTCGCCGCATCAACAGCTTTGACACGTGCTTCCAGTTGTGCGATTTGAACATCTAGATCACCTTTGGCAGAGAGTAGAGTTTCGAGCTTCTCACGATTGGATTCCAAA
>JBGSVC010000589.1:0-5005 GCA_041753175.1 Planctomycetaceae bacterium | reverse complement strand
TCGGGATGCAAGGCGTGCGTGACGGCGTGTCACTCCTTAAATGGACTGGACGAGGAGGAAACGTGGCGAGATGTGGGTGTGGTTTATAATGCGACTCAGGGCGAATCGTTTTTGCAACATATCACATCGGCCTGCCATCATTGTGTGGAACCGGCTTGCTTGAGTGCGTGTCCGACAAACGCCTATGAGAAAGATCCCTTCAGTGGGATCGTCAGGCATCTGGATGATCAGTGTTTTGGGTGTCAGTATTGCACGCTGGCCTGTCCTTATGGTGTGCCCAAATACCATGCGAAGAAGGGGATTGTCAGAAAATGCGATCTGTGTTCTCAGAGGCTGAGTCACAATGAGGCACCGGCGTGTGTGCAGGCATGTCCACACGAGGCCATTTCGATCACGACTGTCAACGTCGAAGAAGTCAAACAGAAATCTGCGGTCAACGACTTCCTGCCGTGTACTCATGATGCCAGCTATACCAAGCCGACGACGATCTATCATCATTCCAAACCATTGCCGACATCAATTTTGAGGGGTGATCATTATGCGATTGAACCTGAGCACGCCCATGTTCCGCTGGTGGTGATGCTGGTGTTGATTCAGATGGCGCTGGGTGGTTTTGTGTTTGCTGGAATCCTGGTGGGGATGGGCGCACAGACTTTTTCAAGTCGTTCGTTGGCGCTATTGATGTTGGTCTCGTTTGGGATGGGCCAGACCGCGTTAGCTGCTGCGACATTACACTTGGGACGCCCGATGTATGCGTTTCGTGGGGTGTTGGGATTGATGCATTCATGGTTATCGCGCGAAGCGGCGACGTTTGGTGGTTTTGCGGCTGCTTCGGGTGGAGTGACGTCATTGGTCGCGGTTAACGCGTTTGCTCCCTGGCTGTTTGACTACGCACCTGTCACCAAGCAGATGATTGAAGCCATGATGTGGGTGAATTTGGGCGGGACGGTTGTCTTTGGGTTTGCGGGAACATTTTGTTCGGTCATGGTGTATGTGTTTACGCAGCGCGCTTTTTGGAATTTTCGACAGACAAATCTCCGGTTTTTTGGGACGGTCGTGGTGGGAGGGGCGAGTCTGACGTTGATGGTGTTAACTGCGTTTCCTGTTCTTGCTGGGTTGTGGGGAAGTGAAACGGTTCCGCCTGCCGGGAGTTTAATTCTGTTTTTGGGAATCACGTTAATGGTGGCCAGCGTGCTCAAGATTATGAGTGAACTGGCAATTATGGGTCATCTCAAAGATGAGGTGCTCACCGATCAGAAGAAGTCTGTGTTGCTATTGTGTGGCGCCTTAAAAAATACGTCGTTGCTTCGACTGATTTGCTTAGTGAGTGGTGGGGTGATGTTACCGCTGGTGATATTGATGTTTTCTTCAAGCATGACGCCGTCGATGCTCACGGCCGTCAGTATGTTATCGGGACTGTGTATTACGGGTGGTGAACTGGCTGAGAGGACGTTGTTCTTCCAGGCGGTGGTGGCTCCCCGAATGCCAGGAGGTTTACGGTTATGAATCCCGTCAGTCAAAATGAGGCTGGTACAAAGACTCCGGGTTTGTTGTCTGAGGCGATGCGTCTGGTGCATGCCAAGGATGGCTCGTTAACGCGCGAGTTGATCCTGGAACCTGGTGGGTATGGATTGGGACGTGTTCCTGCTAATTTCAAACCTTCGTCGACAACGACGATGGTGTGTGGGTTTTGTGCGACTGGCTGCGGATTGAAAGTTCATTTGTCGGATGGCGTGGCGATCGGCTTAACGCCAACGACTGAGTATCCGGTGAATCTGGGAATGGCCTGTCCGAAAGGATGGGAGGCGCTTGAGGTGTTGACTTCAGATGATCGAGCAACAATTCCGCTGGTAAGAAACGGTCAAGGAGAATTTCAGCCGGTGGAGTGGCATACGGCTTTGGAAACATTTTGCAGTAAGTTCCAACAGATTCAGGCCAAACATGGGAATGATTCGGTTGCGTTTTTAAGTACGGGACAAATTGCGACAGAGGAGATGGCTTTTTTGGGGGCGCTGGCCAAATTTGGCATGGGAATCGTGCATGGGGATGGAAATACACGTCAGTGTATGGCGACGGCGGTGACGGCTTATAAGCAGAGCTTTGGTTTTGATGCTCCTCCCTACACTTATCAGGATCTGGAAGAATCTGATGTGTTGTTTTTTGTAGGAGCCAATCCGTGTTTGGCGCATCCGATCATGTGGGAACGAGTGATGAGGAATCAACGTAATCCTCAGATCATCGTGGTGGATCCGCGTCGAACAGAGACGGCGATGCAGGCCAGTAGCCATTTAGCGATACTGCCGAAGTCTGATCTGTATCTGTTTTACGGTTTGGCCAACCTGCTGATAGAAAACGGGTGGATTGACAACTCTTTTATCGATGCCTCGACTCAGGGCTATGAAGCGTTTGCAGAGTTCGTCAAGCCATATACGTTGAGTGTCGTGTCGAAGAAAACAGGACTTGATGACGCGACAATATTAAGGGTCGCGCGCTTGATCCATGAGAAGCCCAGGGTCTCGTTTTGGTGGACGATGGGTGTCAATCAGCATTATGAAGGGACGCGCGTTGCTCAGAGTCTGATTAATCTGGCGCTATTGACTGGTAACATTGGCAGACCTGGCACGGGTGCTAATTCGATTACCGGTCAGTGCAATGCGATGGGTTCCCGGTTATTCAGCAATACGACGAATCTGTTGGGTGGGCACGATTTCTGTTCTGAGTCTGATCGAGAAAAAGTGGCGGGCGTGTTGGGAATTGATGTTGGGAAGATCCCACAACAAAACAGTTGGTCGTATCACGAAATTATTGAAGGGATTGAAACGGGGAAGATTAAAGGTCTGTGGGTTGTGGCGACAAACCCGGCACATTCGTGGATCAATCAATCGAAGTTTCATCGATTGCGCGAGAAGCTGGAGTATTTAGTCGTTCAGGATATGTATGTGACCACTGAAACGGCCAAGATTGCAGATCTGGTGCTGCCAGCGGCAGCGTGGGGAGAAAAAGAGGGGACATTCATCAATTCGGAGCGCCGGATTGGTGTAATTAAGAAAGTCAAACGGGCTCCCGGGCAGGCGCTGGCTGATTTTTCCATCTTCAGGATGATCAGTGAATATTGGGGATGCGGGGAGATGTTTAAGAACTGGACGTCGCCTGAGGCGGTGTTTGAATCGATGAAACAGCTTTCAGAAGGGCAGCCGTGCGATCTATCCGGGATTGAAAACTATCGTCAGATCGATGACGCGGGGGGAATCCAGTGGCCATGCCTTACAAAAGAAGCCGCTAATGAAACGCAACGGCGATTATTTGAAGATGGTCGTTTCTATCATGCCGATGGGAAAGCGAAGTTTATTTTTGAGGCTCCGCGTGAAACTCCTGAGCCAGTTACGAACGAATATCCGTTGACGTTATTGACGGGTCGTGGTTCGGCTTCGCAGTGGCATACTCAAACTCGGACAAGCAAGTCGGCGGTGTTGAGAAAGCTCTATCCGGAATCGATTTATGTCGAGATTCATCCCGACGATGCGGAAGCGTTGCAGGTGACGACGGGTCAGATGGTGTCGATCGTTTCGCGACGTGGGCAGATTCGAGCGAAGGCATTGGTGACGAAGTCTGTCAATGCAGGGCAGATCTTTGTACCGATGCATTATGACTCGACCAACAAGTTGACCAACGACATTTTCGATCCGTACTCCAAGCAGCCTTCTTATAAGCAATGTGCGGTGAGGGTGGTCGCGGATTGAGCGTGTGATGCGAGAATGAACGATCTTTTGTTATTGAAAAAAGCAGTTGTGATATGAGCGAGCAAAACGGATTTACCAAAGAACAGCAAAGTTACCTGCAGGGGTTTATGCTGGGAGCAGACGTTGCTCGGACGGTGCGCGGGTTGCCAGTGCTGTCGGGGTCTGGTCAGTCGGGGGGAGGAAGTCGTGTCACGATTGGTGGGAATGGCATTTCGCTGACGCAGATGCTGACGAGCGGCGGTGAGTCATTGCCAAACGGGCCTGAGAAAATTCATTACGAAGCCCAAAAGAAGGTGATGGATGCCGGGAAGAAACTGTGTGCAGAAGAGAAGGCCAAATGGGAGAAACGTCCGCTCGATATGTGGGACGATCTTATCGCGCATGCACGAGAGGGTCGGTTTCCGAAAGGGACAGACGTCTTTTTGTTCAAATATCAGGGTTTGTTTTATGTCTCTCCGGCGCAGGATTCTTACATGTGTCGGTTTCGAATTCCAGGTGGGGAACTGAAGAGTTTTCAGGTACGAGGAATTGCGGATCTGGCGGATGCGTATGCGATGGGGCGAGCCGACATCACGACGCGTGCGAATCTGCAGTTTCGGGAGATCAGTGCTGACAATAGCGTCAATGTTTTGCTCGGACTGATGGACCTGGGGTTGGTGATTCGTGGGTCGGGAGCGGACAACATTCGAAACGTGACCTGTTCTCCAACGAGCGGGATCGACCCTCAGGAACTCATTGAGACGTTGCCGCTGGCTCGAGAGATGCATCATTACATATTGCAGCATCGTGAGATGTATGGTCTGCCACGGAAATTCAATATTGCCTTCGATGGTGGGGGTCGAATTGCGAGTCTGGATGAGACAAACGACATCGGATTTTCGGCGGTGAAAGTCAGTGAGGCTCAAGCGACATCAGAGGTTCCGTCAGGGGTCTACTTTCGGCTGACACTGGGGGGAATTACGGGGCATCTGGATTTCGCCCGGGATACTGGCCATCTGGTGAAGCCTGAGGAATGTGTGCGGGTGGCGGCGGCGATTGTCCATGTCTTTTCGATGCATGGCGACAGGACCGATCGAAAAAAGGCGCGGCTGAAATATGTGCTTGATGCGTGGGGCTTTGAGAAGTTTCTTGATGAGGTTCAAAAGAGGTTGTCGTTTGCATTACGTGCATTTGATCTTTCCAAGTGTGACCTGCGACCTGCGGTTGATCGATGTGCCCATGTCGGTGTGCACGCCCAGAAGCAAGTGGGAAAAAGTTATGTTGGC
>JBGSVC010000588.1:0-2821 GCA_041753175.1 Planctomycetaceae bacterium | reverse complement strand
ATGCTTCAGAGGCGATGAGCGGATTATGGTCGGCTCAGAAGAAACATGCGACGTGGCGTCGATTGTGGATTGCGCTGGCCGAGTGTGAAAAAACTCTGGGGTTGGAGATCAGTCAGGCTCAAATCGACGAACTCAAAAGTCATGTCGACGATATCGATTTTGATCAGGCAGCCAGCTATGAGAAAAAGCTGCGTCATGATGTGATGGCCCACGTGCATGCTTATGGAGACCAATGTCCGAGCGCCAGAAAAATCATTCACCTGGGCGCGACCAGTTGTTTTGTGACGGATAATTCTGAACTGATTCAGATAAAGGAATCATTGGAACTGATTCGCGATCGACTGGTGGCGGTGATCGATCAACTGGCTCATTTTGCGTATGACTATAAGGATCTTCCTTGCCTGGGGTTTACGCATCTTCAACCGGCCCAGCCCACGACGGTTGGAAAGCGGGCATGTTTATGGGTGCAGGATTTGGTACTCGATCTGGAAGAGGTCGAACATCGTCTGGCAAAACTTCGTTTTCGTGGCGTGAAAGGGACAACCGGAACCCAGGCGACGTTTCTTTCGCTTTTTAATGGAGATCATGAGAAAGTCGAAACGCTGGACCGCATGGTGACTGAGGCGATGGGATTTCAGCATGCGTTTCCAGTCACCGGGCAAACGTATTCACGAAAAATTGATTCACAGGTGCTCGATGTGTTAAGTGGGATTGGGCAGTCGGCTCACAAGGCGGGAACGGATCTGCGCATCCTGCAGCATAAAAAAGAGATCGAAGAACCGTTCGAGAAAGATCAGATCGGATCATCGGCGATGGCCTACAAGCGCAACCCGATGCGCTCGGAGCGAATGTGTGCGCTGGCGCGGTTTGCGATGAATCTGGGAGGCAACGCCGACGATACGATGGCCACTCAATGGATGGAGCGGACACTTGATGATTCGGCGAATCGTCGGTTGTCGCTGCCGCTGGCGTTTCTTTCGATTGACGCGGTCCTGATCATCTACCGCAATATCTGTACGGGATTAGTTGTGTATCCGAAAGTGATTGAAAAACACCTTAAGGAGGAGTTGCCGTTTATGGCGACAGAGGAGATCCTGATGGCAGCGGTGAAAGCAGGTGGTGATCGCCAGGATCTGCACGAATTGATCCGCGTCCATTCCCAGGCTGCTGCGCAGCAGGTCAAAGAGCATGGGGCGGACAATGATTTGATGGAGCGACTGAAAAAGGAAGAGGCATTCAAGAGTGTCGATTTAGCCTCTGCCCTGGAGGCGCGCCTTTATATTGGGCGTGCGCCGCAGCAGGTTGAGCAGTTTATCGAACATGTGATCAAGCCTATTCGAGGCAAATATGATTCTGCTCTCGCTCAAAAAGCTGAAGATCTGAAAGTGTGATCGATTTCGAATCATCACCGGGAGATCGAAAACTGCCGCTGGAGATCGTTATGGCGTATTGCTGTCTTGACAGTTAGCCAGAGTCATCAGGACATAGGCGGTGACCAGATTGGGATCGCCTTCGTACCAGCGATCCGTCGGATTGACCCAGCTCCCGTTGGAGAGTTGCCGGTCTTTCAGCAGGGTGACGAGATCAGTATTCCAGTCGTGGGTTTGGCCACTCTCGTCGGTGAAGGAGTCTTTCCCTAGAACCGTTAAAGTTTTGGAAAGTGTGTGGTAGTAATAATAGAGGCCTTGCTGGCCCATACCGGGGTTTTCTTTGAGCGTGTAATGTTTTTGGAGCCAGACGTAGGCGGCTTGAACGCGTGGATCTTCCATGGACAGACCTGCGTAGATCATACTTTTCAAGCCTGCGTAGGTCATGCTGGCATATGACCTGAGTCCGCCGTTTTCGGTTTCACCGGCTTGAGACGACCCTCCGGAAGCGGGGGTATAATAGAAACCACCGTCGTTGACTTTGGAGGCGAATGGTGTTGTGTTGTGTTCTGATTCGAGGTTTTGGCAGCGTGAAACAAAGACCAGCGCCTGCTGCATGGCTGGGTCGTCTTCTGTCAGGCCAGCTTTGACCAGAGCATCCAGAAAGAACGCCGTGTTTGACAGATCGGGGCGTTTGTGACCGCCATACCCCTGCCCTCCATATGCGGGACTGGATGGATCGGCACCTTCGGCCTGATCCCATTGGATGGACTTAAGATACTCGACGGCTTTTTTGATGTTATCGTCGTACTGGTGATCCTGATTGGCTGCGACGAGGGCACGCAGGGCAATTGAAGTTTCGTAGTTTTTGTGGTTGGAACCGGGATCATAGATGCCGCCATCGGGTTGGGTGCGTGCGAGTAAAAAGTCCAGACCTTTCTGAACGGAAGCATCACTGACATCTGCTCCTGATTCCAGCATGCCGGCAAGCGCCAGTGCTGTAATGCCAAGGATCTTGGGACTTGTCCAACTGCCGTCGTCATTTTGGGAGGACTTGAGGAATGCAATTCCAGAGGATTGGAGCGTCTGTATTTCGTCGTTTGCAAGATGATTCTCAGCGCCTGAAACAGGCATTGGGAAGATCACGAGAACAGCGAAAAGAACAGTCAGAAGTGGATTGGAAAGTTTTACGAACATCACAATTCCTTGAGCGGTAGAGGCTTTGAGAGAAACATATTCATCTTATCAAAATTGAAAGCGAACAATGATGGCAATCCTCCGGTTTCTTGTCGGGATTGCTGCTATCTAATGAGGAGGAGAGAAAATTTCATGCCCGTTTTCAAGAGAGATGACCTTTTTGTTGCTGTTTGAGATTTGTCTGATGAACTAAGTCTGTGTATTTTGAGAGATTCGGCAAGAGAATTTTGAGCGGATTGACATTTATCGGGAAGTGT
>JBGSVC010000587.1:0-4823 GCA_041753175.1 Planctomycetaceae bacterium | reverse complement strand
GCTGCTGACGTCTCCCAGACCCATCTCCATGCAGAGCATTTGGCTGCAATTGCTCAACGGTATCGTGAGCAACTCGGCTGCGATTATCTGATTCTCACATGGTTTCCTTACGAACCCAACCCGGAAAAAAGAGCCGTCCTCGAAACCTATTCCGTGGTGTGCAGTGCGCATTGGGTTGAAAACACTCGAATTGTGTGTCTGGGCGTCAAAGATGTCGACGAAGCCCGTCTGAGCAAAACGGCAATGAACACACTCAGGCTAAAACTGCTCAAAGAGATACAGACTACCAAATAGTCACTCCTTAACGCTTTTTCAGCCGATGCATATCGGTTTCTTGCTGGCCAGGGCGTTGCGCACTGTGTCATTGATACGACGCGGCAAAGTGCGCAAGCTTTGCCGGTTATTCGCGTCGCGTCAATCCTGTCGCCCACACCAATCATGACGAACAGTCCCGTGCAGATTGTAGGAGTTGTGCGCAGCGATCCAAAACTGATGGTTATCAGCAAGCTAGCGGTCGAAATTATTGAAAGGGATTCTCACGGAATTCCAGTTGCGCCTCGCATCGCGGTTATGAGGTTTTTTCCTTAATCCGCAGGCAAACCCTCGAGGAATCGACCGCGTTGTGGTTCGACATCCTTCACAAGTTTGCTGTTTTCCGCCAGGCGCCACCCCTCCCCCGACTGGGATTCCCAATTGGCATCACCCCGATGTCACCGACTTGATCGTCTGCCCCGATGCATTGACTGAGGATGTCATGAACCACGATCACACATCACGGATGATGTTGACCCCCCCAACGCCTGCGTTGTCAGCCTCACCTGTTGACCACGCCTCCGAATACAGCCAGACGGGAATTTTCATGCGAAGGACCGCAGAACATTTGATGACGCTTCTCTTCCAACCGACCGCTCCCCAGGCGCGTGTAACCGCCATTGACACCGCCGAGAGCCAGACGCCTTCAACAGAAAGCCCCGCCTGGCGGTCTCCCAGTTGGTTGTTAATCCTCGGATTACTTTTACTGCTGCCGGGATGCTCGCGTGAATTCTGGCGACGTCAGGCTGACCGCGACTCCTATCGGGCGATCGAACAGCATGTCACCGATGGACGCTGGCAACTCCCCCGCATCGACTTGAGCCCCGATCCGCGCAGTCGCTTCTACGATCCTTATTCTGCTGACTGTCCGCCACTGCCGCCCGACGATCCGGCAGCGGCGACCTACATGCAATGCGCTGATGGTCTTAAAGGCTACAAAAGCTGGCATAAACTCGGACAGAGTGTCACCGTAGAAAATCCTGTCTGGCTGGCCCACTTCGAAATCACCGAAGACATGGTCGACCCTCAAACCGGCACCTACTCCAAGCCACTGCCCGCCATCAAAGACATGACGCTCCAGGATGCCATCGAACTCTCTTACATTCATTCACGCGACTACCAGACCCAACTGGAAAACCTCTATCTGGCGGCTTTGGACCTCACCTTTGAACGCTTTCAATTTCAGGTTCGCTATCTGGGACTCAACGGCCAGGAGCCAACCTCCAACACGACCTACACCGTCGTCCCGTCGACCCCTGCGACGACGTCACTGGGGAGCAACAACCGATTCGGCATCTCGCAACTTCTCCCCACCGGCGGACAATGGGCCGTCGAATTTGCCAACAACACCCTGTGGCTATTCTCGCCCAACTCGCAAACCAGTTCTGCCAGCCTGCTGTCGTTCTCGCTGGTGCAACCCCTTATGCTCGGAGCAGGTCGAAAGATCGCGATGGAAGGCTTGACTCAAACCGAACGGACCATGCTCTATGCGGTTCGTAACCTGGCCCGCTTTCGCAAACAACTCTTCACCAACACCGTCACCGGCGGCAATAGTGGATCGGGCAATAGTCCCGGATACCTCGGCTTGCTCACACAGCTTCAATCGATCCGCAACCAGCAAGACAACATCCGCAGACTTGAACGTCAAGTCAACAAACTGAAGGAACTTTCCTATCAGCCTCCCGGACGTTTGGGCGTTGACCTTGATCAGCTTCCTGCTGATCTGGCGTTTCCAGATGATCTTCCCGACTTGCTTCTCAACAAACTTGGCTTCGAAAACTACAACGACCCCTCCAAACCCAACCAGCTCATCTGGTTTGGGGAGATGTCTGAAGATCAGGCCCAGGCGCTGATGGAACTCAACAACGATGCTGAATTCCGCAAATCTGCCATTGAACTGATGTCGTATCTGCGAAGCGACACGATTCTGCTGGATGTCGCGCAGTTGGAATCCCAGTTGCGCAGCCAGCGAAACACTTTGCGGACGCAGTTTCTGGCTCTGGAAAACAGCCTCGACCAGTTCAAGATCTTTTTGGGACTCCCCCCGGACATCTTCATGACTCTGGACGATTCGCTCCTTAAAAGCTTCGAATTCATCGATCCCCGCCTGATCGAATACGAAGACCTTTACAACTCACTGATTCTCTATCTGGGCTCGATTGATGAAGAAAACCCCGATCGAGAAGCAGTCCGCAAAGCCGTCCTGTCGTTTCAGGAAGTAGAAGCAAGAATCGGCAACAGCGTTCTGGAACTGCTGCAAAACGATTTTCGTGCCGTCGAAGCCAACATCGATAATCGACTTGCCGAACAGGAATCCGAAGAAGACCGCGCCTATCTGCGCAATCGCTTTTCGCTCAACCGCGATGCCATCGTCGCGTATCAGGCCGAACTGGAAGCCTTCCGTCTGACGCTGCAGAACATCCTGGAAAGAGTCGACGATCCCAATATCTCCGCTGATCAATTACGCGAGATCATCATCGAACTGACCCTCGAACGCGAAGAAAACATCCAGCGCCTTCAATCGTTGCAGGTTGTGCAGATTGACCTGCGCGTCGAACTCATTGAACTCAACCGTGTCAGCCTGAGTCTGGACGATGCCGTCGGCTTGGCGCTGGAAAATCGGATGGACCTGATGAACCAGCGGGCTCTGGTTGTCGATGCCCGTCGACGACTGGAAGTCTCTGCCAACAGGCTTAAAGCCGTCATGGATCTGATCGTTGAAGGGGACGTCCGGACTCCCACGGGTCGCAATAGCCCACTCGATTTCCGCGGCAACAGCAGCAGCATTCGAGCAGGGGTCGCGTTTCGGGCACCGATTGATCAGGTCGCCGAGCGAAATGAGTATAAAGCAACCCAAATTGACTACCAGCGCGCCCGACGAGCCTACATGCTCCTTGAAGACCAGATAAAATTCCAGGTCCGTGTTGATTGGCGGCAACTCAAAACCCTCGAAGCAAACCTGGAAACAGCCCGTCAGGCACTGCGGTTTGCCGCCTTGTCGTATGATCAGGCTGTTCTCGAAGCCAGTGATCCGACCCTGATTGCCCGTTCGAGCAGTAGTTCCAGCAGTTCGAGCGGTGGCGGAAGTCGATCGAGCGGGTTATCCGGGCAGAACATTTTGACGGGTTTGCGGAATATTCTGCAGGCTCAAAACCAGTTAATTAATATTTGGACCGATTATGAGACCGCCCGTTTGAACATATTTCGCGATATGGAAGTGATGGTGATTGATGAACGTGGCATTTGGGTGGATAATTTTTATCAAAATGAAAAATTGTCTGCCAGTGCCGGTCGTACCGATGTTACACTGGTTCCCTTGACAAATCCTGTACAAGAGGGCGAGTCTGTCCCACTTTTGCCTCCTGAGCCGATGACAGCGCCGATGTTGGAGAATGGCACCCTGATGCCACTGATCCCAGGCGAACCAACAACGAAAATCCCACCCAAACGAAACCTACCGGCCCTCTCCGGTGTTGATGATTCCATGGAGACCGTCAACGCACAGACGTTGTCACTGGCAGAAATAGCCGCCTCGTCTCCCCACCTGACTCAAACTGTTGCAACGAAATCTGATGCCCATGAAACTGCCATCCACGCGATCGCTTCTCACCAGAACCATTCTCCGACGGGCTCGATGGCTTCACCAGCCAGTGATGTCATCCCGGTCGATGATGACGTCGTCCTCCAGAAGATCAGGCTCAATCAGCCGGATCCTCTTGGTTGGGTTCCTGTTGAGCCTGCTGCTGATCGTGCCGCTGGTCGCTAATATGGATTTGAGCAGCGTCGGGTTCTGGTCGAGCGCCAAACCTGTGACGTATGTGACCGCCAAAGCCGAACGAGGATTGTTTCGGATCGTCGTCAACGATCGTGGGACTGTCGATAGTCGCAATAACGCAGTCCTCACCTGCCAGGTCCAGGGAGGCTCGACGATCATCAGCATCATTCCTCAGGGGACACGCGTGAAGGCGGGCGATCTGCTGTGTGAATTGGATTCCTCGACTCTGGAAGAAAAAGCCAAGCAGCAGAAAATCGATGTCACCCAGGCCGAAGCCTCTCTTTCCAATGCCAAAGAGCAGTTCGACATCCAGAAGACACAAAACGAATCGGATATCGCAGCCGCCATTCTCAACCTCACGCTTGCCCGTCTGGACCTGACGAAATTCCAGGAAGGCGAATACTTACAACAGCTTCACGAACTTCAGGGCCAGCTCAAACTCAAAGAAGAAGACTACGCCCGCGCCAAAGAATCTCTTGAATACACCAAACGGATGGCCAAGAAGGGTTATCGCAGTCAGTCAGAACTGGAAGCCCAGCGGATTGCCCTCAACAAAGTTGAAGTCGAACTCAAAAGCGCTCAGGAATCACTCGATGTCCTCCAGAAATACACTTACACACGGACGATCGAAGAACTCAAAGCCAATGCCAAGGAATTTGAACTCGAACTCGATCGTGTCAAACGTAAAGCCAACGCTGCTCTGGCCAAAGCAGAAGCTGATTTTGAGTCAGCCAAG
>JBGSVC010000586.1:0-8555 GCA_041753175.1 Planctomycetaceae bacterium | reverse complement strand
AATAGAACAGGCAGGTCACGATTTTTGCGCCAGGTCTGAATAACAAGAATGCGGGGGACTATTTTGTTGAAGATGAAATAAAAGACCAGAACGAAACCAAACATCAGGGCTGTGGAGATCAAGACTTTGGTGAGGATGCTGGAGAGGCCTCCACCGCCACCCAGAGCGGTGACGATCAGCACGAGCACAACGACGGCAGCATCCTGAATAATCAGAATGCCCAGAGAAACACGCCCAACAACTCCATCGAGTTCAGCTCGATCCTGCAAGACCCTGAGGACGCAGGCGGTACTGCTCAGTGCGACCATGGCTCCGATGACAATGGCTTCGTTGTTCGTCAAGCCTCCCAAAAGGCTGATTCCGATCCCGGCGAGCACAGTGAGCACGACCTGTAATGGTCCGCTGATGAGGGGGACTTTTCCAAGTTTTTTGATTTGTTCGGGGCTGAGCTCGAGGCCGATCGTAAACAGAAGCAGGGCGACGCCGAGTTCGGCGATCTGCATGAGGCTTTCCTGATCACTGACCCAGCCGAGCATCCCCGGGCCGATGAGAGTGCCCGCCAGGAGATAGCCGACGACTGCGCTTTGTTTGAGTCGCTCGGCGATGACTCCGAAGAGCATGGCGGTGGCGAGCAGCAGGAGGATATCAAGGATAGAATCCCATGCAGTTCCGCCAACAGCCAGAAGAGGGATGGACACAGGTGAACTTTCATAATCGTGTGTGGTTGTCGGTTGGGTGGCTTATATCCGAGGCTGAGGAGGGAAACAAGATTGATAGGCTGCGTATGATATCCTCGGTTATCAATATCTGGAGCAATCGGTGAAGACACGTATCAACTGCGAATGGTGCGCAAAAAAAATCTCGGCAGGCGAATGCCTGTCGAGATTTTAGAGGTTGACTCTCTGGCAGCCTGTTGAAAATCAACAGGATAAAAGATCTTCTGAAAGACGTTTGGGAAA
The DNA here is from genome assembly GCA_041753175.1 of Planctomycetaceae bacterium. Classification (GTDB taxonomy): domain Bacteria; phylum Planctomycetota; class Planctomycetia; order Planctomycetales; family Planctomycetaceae; genus SXPC01. The sequence continues at coordinate 7,596 of JBGSVC010000586.1, read as the reverse complement.
ACGCAGATTAGAAAGATCAAGATGAGAGAGAATTAGTAGCTGCCGCCGGTGGAACCGAAGCTGGCGTAGCTGCCGTATCCCGAACGATAGATGGATGAGGCGCCCATGCTGCCGCCGGCAGAACCGTATCCGTAGCCTGCGCCAGCGGAGCCATAGCTGGCACCGACGGAACCGTAACCCAGACCAGTTGAGCCATATCCGATGCCGGTTGAGCCGTAGCTTCCGGTGGAACCGTAGCCACCTGTGCTGCCGCCGGTGGAACCGAGGCTGCCGCCGGTTGACATGTGGTTTTGCAGACGCATTTCTTTGCGGACAATACGTCGCGAGACTTGTCCTGACGATCCGCCAGTCGATCCGACGCTGCCATCTGATCCGTAAGCGCCAGTGCTGCCGCCGGTTGAGCCGTAGTCAATTCCGGTTGAACCGCCGGTTGAACCACCTGTTGATCCGCCAGACCCATGATGACGAAACAGGCCAGCATTGACAGGTTGTGCTGATGAGAAGGCGACGACAGCCAGGCATAATGCCGAGCGAACGATCATTTTTTTCATGTTTCAAACTCCCAGGGACAATTAAAAGATGTTGACTTCAAGAATCTTCACGTTGATTGCAAATTACGCGTCATTTCAGGTGCTTGTTCGACGAGACTTTCGAAAGGATGAACCGGTCGAAATCAGGTCAGCATCGGCGATTGATGATGAACTGAGAGCACTCGTGACACAAACGATGTGAAAATATTGTAACGATCAAAACGACTTCGCAACATGAGATGCTTGCAGCGATTGAAGAAAATGGGGGAAATAGAGTGATCGAATTTTACTGATGGATTCTTGCCTGGGAGCCCTTCTTGTTAGACAATGACTTTGTGAAAAAACAGACGACTCTCCCCGTGTTCCACGATCAATCACCTCTGAGCTGTGAGGGGTGCGGGTGTTGTTGTGAAGGAATCGGATCGCCGGTGTTGGTGTATGCGACGGGTTTTCGCGGCCGCATTCCAGAACGTCCCAACGGTTTACCGGCACCGTTAATTGAAGAGATTGATTTTCACTTTTCCGGACTTCATCGGGGTCAGGAACCTCAGGAACGCTGTCTTTGGTTTGACGTAACCACCAGAGGTTGCAAGCATTATGAATTCCGACCCAGTATATGTCGGGAGTATGAACTGGGGGGGACGGCCTGTTTGTTGACGCGTGAACTGCGTGAGAAAACCTCCGGACGAATCGGTGAAAGTTGATGCGTGGTCTTCCCTTCAGGTGACGACTTGCGAATAATAGATTGGGGAGTTATTCGTCGACACCAATTCTTCCCGCCGTCACGAAGACCTGTCTCTTAAGAAAGGGAAAACCATGTCACCGACAATCGTTCCCGACAAAACACGTCAGCCTAACGCGGATCAACCAGCGGAAACGTTTGTGGAAGTGGCGTTAAAGCTCAGTGGAAAAAGTGAAGAAGAGGCCCGGACGACGGGGGCGATTGATCGAGCAGATGATCAACTAGAGACACTCTTTGATAAGAAGTATCAAACGATCGGCAGTCCGATCCACCAGATTGTCTGGGATGAGCAGGTTGATCTCGAGCAGTTTCGGCCCCATGCGGTGGAAATCCGTCCGGAAACGCAAGCGGTGATGGATCGGAGTATTGACGTTGTCAAACGTCATAAGGCGGCGGGGACATTATTGAATGCCGAGAAGAAAATCAGCCAGGAGGCGCTGCAAGATCTGGCGGCTGCTGGTTATTGGGGGATGCTGGTTGATCGAGAATTTGGCGGCCAGGGGGCACCGATCCGCGTTTTTGCACGCTTTTTGACACGGATGGCGACCGTCGATCCGACAGTCGCGGGGTTGGGTTCGGTCCATGGTTGTATTGGCGCGGTCGATCCGATTCGGGCCTTTGGCAATGACGTGCAGAAAGCGAAGTATCTTCCGAAACTGGCCAGTGGAGAGCGGTTGTCGGCCTTTGCACTGACTGAGCCTGCTGCGGGATCTGACCTGACGGCACTGCGGACAGTGGCACGACTTGATGGAGATCATTATGTCGTCAACGGCGAAAAACTCTTCATTACGAATGCCACCTGCGGGCGCACCATTGGGCTTGTCTGCAAGATTGAGGGTGTTCCATCGGTGTTGATAGCGGATCTGCCGGATGAGGAGAATGAGCAGTTTCACATGGTGAAATATGGACTGCATGCGTTGCAGCATTCGTATAACAACGGCCTGGTGTTTAAAGATTTCAAAGTTCCCAAGGAAAACCTGCTGCGGGTCGATGCCGGAGATGGATTGACGATTGCCTATCATGGATTGAACCGGGGACGGGTGGCGTTGTGTGCGACGGCGGCGGGGACAATGCGATTGATGCTGGCCAATATGTTGCCTTGGGCGCGTTTTCGTCGGACGTATGGTAATGCGATTGAAACTCGAGAGCTTGTCAGACGTCGGGTGGGAAAACTGGCCGGCTTGATTGTGGCCGCTGATGCGCTCGTGGACTGGACTGCGGGTTTACTTGATGAAGGCTATCGCGGGGAGATGGAATGCATTATTGCGAAGATTTTTGGCAGTGAAGCTCAAAAAGAAGCGGCCATTGAGTTGTTCATGAAGACGCATGGTGGTCGGGCGTTTTTGCATGGGCATTTGTTTGGAGACTATGTGCATGAATTCCTGGCCCCTTGTATTTATGAGGGTGAAGGAGAGATGCTGGGGATGGCGTTTTTGAAATCTCTGATCAAAGATCATGGGCGCAAATACTATGAGCCGATCGGCAAAGCGATTGCCAAAGCCGGCATTAAAGATCCCAATCCGCTGAATCCGTTACATGCCTGGGCGATCAAAGATGCCGCGATTCCTTATCTGGGTTGGAGAGTCTCCCAGAATGTAACCGGGTGGCGGCGTTTGCAGTTTGGTGAGATGCATTCCTCACTGGAAGAACATGCGGCTTATGCATCCGATCAGTTGCAACAGGCACGATTTACAGTGGATGGATTGATGCAGAAGTATCAACTGAAGCTGGCTGATCGTCAGTGTACGATGGCGGAAGCGTCGCTACGATTGCAGGATCTGGTGACGATGCTGGTAACGGCGTTGTGGGCCAATGAGCAAAAAGGTGAATTGCAGATCATGGCTGCGGATGTGATGTGTCATGAGTTAAGACGACGGATTACGGGTCGAAAACTGAGTTCGCGTTATTATCGAACGGTGACCAAGTTGGGAGCCGCGATTGCTGAGGGTGGATTCAAGGAGATTGCGGGCATTGATCCTGATCCGATTCTGATGTCGTATGAGCAGTGAATGAATCAGAGGTAGCAGATCTGACTTTTACTGTTGGGATCGAAGAGTGTTCACCCTGAAAACCAGATGCAGGGTGAACCATCGTGTGTGAGAGTGTGTCGAGGGGTTACGCGTTGTCGAATGCGTTGAATTGATGCTGTGATCATCAATTCTTAACGGGTGTGGCTGATCAGGATGAAGTTGATCGACTACAATGTTATTTTGCAGACGCGGTGAAGGCGGCCATCTTCAGCCTTTGTTGAAAATCTACGGGCTGTCAGGCTCTGATGCGACGTCGGTTAATTTCTGGAAAGTTTGTGCATGGGATCGGGCTCTTTAGTTGAAACACCCGATCGACGTTATCGTGCCGGTTCGGTGGGGGAGTTGCTGGATGTGGCGATTCCGCTGATGATCAGTTCGGGATCGGTGTCGCTGATGCATTCGATTGACCGGGTGTTTTTGAGCTGGTATTCGCAGGAGGCGTTGGCGGCTTCGATGCCTGCCGGCTTACTGAACTGGATGATGATGAGTTTTGCGTTTGGAACGGTGCTGTATGTCAACTCGTTTGTCGCGCAGTATCATGGGGCCGGCCGGAAAGATCGTGTCGCGGCATCCGTGTGGCAGGGAGTGTGGATGGCGGTGGTGTTTGGGATTGTGCTGGCGATCATTGCGCCGTTTGTGTCGCTGATTTATACCCAGTTTGGTCATGATCCGGAGATCATCAGACTTGAGACACGCCTGTTTATGATATACAGCCTTGGTTCGGCGGTGGTGCTTTCGTCGACGGCGCTGTCGGCTTTTTTCTCAGGACGTGGAGCGGTGAAGGTGGTGATGTGGGCCAATATTCTGGCGATGGTCGTCAATATTTGTCTGGATTACTGTTTGATTTTCGGGATTGAGGGGGTGGTGCCCGAGGGGGGTGTCACGGGGGCGGGGATTGCAACGATCTGCGGGTATTTGTTTTCTTGTAGTCTTGTCGCTGGGTTGATTGCTCATTCGGCCTGGAAGGACGGGTATCCTTTTGCCTCGACGTTGGGATTTGATCGTGAATTGATGGGACGGATGCTGAAACATGGATTCCCGACGGGCGTGCAGATGGCGGTGGACATTTCGGGGTTTATGATGTTTCTGCTCGTGGTGGGGGGGATGGGCATCGTTCCGTTAGCAGCGACCAATCTGGCGTTCAGTCTGAATTCGCTGACGTTCATTCCGATGATGGGTTTAGGGATCGCCGTCAGTACGCTGGTGGGTCAGCGGATAGGAGAGCGACGCCCGCATCTGGCGTCGCGTACGGTCTGGCTGGCGTTTGGGATCGCGATGGTTTACATGACGGTCTGGTCGATTGGGTATGTGGCGTTTCCGGATCTCTTGTTATCTCCCTACCTGTTGAAGATGACTGAGAGTGTCGATGAGATTCGGGATTTGTGTGTGATCCTGTTGCGCTTTGTGACGGTGTATACGCTCTTTGACGGGTTGGCGACTGTGTTTGGAGGAGCTATTCGTGGGGCAGGAGATACGCGATTTCCGATGCACTTTACGATCTATACCAGTGTCGGTCTGCTGCTGGTGCCGATGATTTTGATCAAGATCTTCGGGGGTTCGATTTATCTGTCGTGGGGGATGATCTCTGTCTATATCATGACATTGGGCCTGGGATTATTTCTGCGATTTTTGGGTGGTCAGTGGAAAACGATGACTGTGATGGAACAGAGTGTCATCGATACAGTCAGTCTTGATATGGAATCGCCGGCGGAACATGTGGCAGAGCTGACTGTGCCAGTGCATGTGGAGCCTGTGATTGAGGAAGAGGCACGTTTGGCCGACATCCGGACTGATCAAGACCGGTCTTGACCTGTGCTTGATGATCGTCGTACACTCCCGCCCTTCGACCGTCGCGCGGAGGCAAGACTGTTTCTTGTCGCGAGGATTTTGGTCTGATTACTGACGAATACTCTATTCGTAACAACACACCGAGAAAGGATTCTCATGATGCGTGGCACATGGTTGGCTGGCTGTTCTCTTACGACTCTTCTCCTGATGACTGGTGGCTTGATGACAGGCTGTAACCAGCAGACCGGCGCTCCGGCGAGTGCACAATCTGGGGGAGTGGCGGTGATCGATCTGGATGATGTGGCGTCACAACTGGGACGCGATGCAGAAATCACACAGAAGCTGAAGCTCAAACAGGAAGAACTCAACGGTAAACTGGCACAAGTCAAGAATGTCATTGTCAATCAGATCAAACTCAAGCAAGTCGAGTTTGGAGAAGAGCTCAACGATCAACAACGTCAGCATCTTCAGGCGATGCAGGTTCAAGGAAATGTGACTTTGAAACAGGCTCAAAATCAGGCTGTTCAACTCCTTCAGGCACACCGTGCTGAATTGATTAAGTCGTTCCGTGATCAGGTCACGCCTTTTGCCAAGCAAGTGGCTGCACAGAAGGGGATGACAACGATTGTTCCTAAAAATGACATGATTATCAGCGTCGAACCGTCTGCAGAAATTTCTTCATCGGTGGCGCAATTGATGAAAGCCAAAGGCTATACCGCACAGCCACTGACGACGCCGAATGCTCCCGCCGGCGATGAGCCAGCATTTGGAGCCGGTGAAATTCAACAAGTCGGCCATGAGCAACCTGCTGGCAACTAATGCTGGTAACTGATGCTGACAACTGATTTTCAAGTCACACGTTGACGTCAAACCACCGGATGGGCTGAGGCCTGACGGTGGTTTTTTCATGGATTTTTGGAGACTTGTCGATGGGGAGGAAGCCGGAGTTATTCAACAAACAAATCAGATTTGGCTGATATGACTGGTGAAAATCGCGGAATTCACGCAGAATAACAGACAGGAGCAACAGTTATTGATCAGTCCTCAAGTGACCAAGTCTGTTGCGTGAATGCCATGTTGTTCATCCGGGAGAAAAAAAATGCTGAGACTGCTGCTGATTGGTGTGTTGTGCGTGAGCGTTTCGCAGGTCATGGCTCAAGAGGCGCCTGTGGTCAACGAGAAACCTGTCGTGAAAGAGAAGCAGGTTGTCAAGAAGGGACCGAAAAAGAACGCGGCTTTTGACGTTGTCGTGGACGATCCTGCATTGCCACGCGTCTTGATTATTGGTGATTCGATCTCGATTGGATATACGGCGGACGTACGAACATTCCTCAAGGGAGTCGCGAATGTGCATCGAATTCCTGTCAATGGTGGACCAACAACACGCGGGCTGGAATCGATCGATCAGTGGCTGGGAACGAGCACCTGGGACGTGATCCATTTCAACTGGGGTTTGCACGATTTGAAGTACATCAACGACAACAATGTCCTGGTTGATCCGCCTGAAGGGCATCAGCAGGTTCCACTCGACGAGTATAAAAAGAATTTAGAAACTTTGGTGACTCGCCTGGAGAAGACTGGGGCCAAGTTGATTTGGCGAACGACGACTCCGGTGCCAGAGGGTTCGGATGGTCGCGTGGTGGGGGATGCGAAAAAATACAATGACGTTGCGGCGAAGATCATGGAGAAGCATGGGATCGCTGTCGATGACCAGTACAGCTATTGTCTGCCTCGACTGAAAGAGATGCAGTTACCGGCCAACGTCCATTTTACGCCCGAGGGTTACAAAGAGCTGGCCCAGCAGGCCGCGATCGCGATTGAGGCGGCGCTTGCGGGCAAGAAGTAGAATCAGCAGGGATGATGATCGTTTGAGACAACGCAGCGATTATGCGTTTTCGAAGACGATCACATTCTGTGTGGGGCGTTTGAAGATGCGTGAGACAAGGAACGCGATGCAGGCGAGAGTGATGACGCCGCCGATGGCGTAGATGCCTGTTTCGCCGAGAGTTTCGGAGACGGTGAGGAAGAGTCGTTTTAAACCCTGTTTGCGGCCGGTGACTTCGATTTGTTCACCGGCAGCCAGGGAGCGGGCGGTGCTGCCCAGGAAAAAGGTAAAAAATCCTGAGACGGCAACGCAAATGACAGGGACGAGGATGGCGTCGAAGAGTGAGATTTCTTCTTGTTGGGTTTGACTGGGTCGACCGACGGTGCTCACCAGAGCGTTTGCGATCTCTTGGACTGTCTTTTGATCTTTGACGGTGAAGGTCAGTTTTTTGGAGTTTTGAGTGGAGGCTTCCAGATAGCTGATGATGACGACATCATCATGAGTTTGGGCGACGATTTTGTTGACGGATGGCAAGGCGAAGCGTGTGGCATTGGCGCCGGTGTCTGCGATGACTTTGTCGAGGGGAGTGCCAGCGTTGAGTGCTTCGAGAGCCTGATTGGCTTTTTTCTTGCCGTTGTCGAGCATACCTGTGAACTGGAGTTCGAAGAACTGTGAGGCGTC
>JBGSVC010000585.1:0-2455 GCA_041753175.1 Planctomycetaceae bacterium | reverse complement strand
AGAATGTTTGAGGAGACGGGATGTCAGGGGATTAGTATTGGGCGGGGGGCGCTGGCGAATCCGTGGATATTTTCACAGCTTGTGGAATGGGAAACGACGGGGAGCTATCGCAGCGAGAGGACGTTTGAAGACTGGCTGAAGATCTTGAGATTACAGTTTGGATTTCTGGTGGATCAACATGGTGATGAATCGGGTGTGATCTCGTTTCGCAAAACGGTGGCGTGGTATTTGAAGGCGATGCGAGTGCATAGCAGTCTGCGTGACAAGATGCAGCGTGTGCAGAACGCGGTGGAATTTGATGCGGTCTTTGAAGAGATCAAGAATGTGGGGCCGATGGCACAGTTTCGCGACTATCTGCCGTCATTGCATATTTCGACGCCTAGTGGGCCGAATGCGCATTGGTAGCTTTTTTGGCTTGCGAATTCAGATTTTCGGGACGTTTTTAGCAGTGCGGTTCGAAGACTCACTGGCATCCTGCTCTGAATTGGACGGTTGCACGTTTGGAGGGGTGTACACCTTTGGCTATTGACAGAAATTAATTCCTAAAGTTGTTCTCAGGTGTCTGGCGACTCGACGTGTTGACGCAGGCGGTCGAGGGCGTTATCCCATTGGGCGGAGATGGCTTGCAGAGATGCGATGGCCTGGGTCAGTTGACTGGTCTGTATTTCGAAGAGGTTCTCGCGCCCCTGGCGCTGAGAGCGAATGAGGCCGGCGTCACTGAGGACTTCCAGATGACGGGTGATGGCTTGTCTGGTTTGTGGCATACCTTGCGAGAGGCGGGTGATTGAAAGAGGCTGGCCTCGTCCGAGTTTAATGAGGAGATCCAGCCTGGTTTCATCGCCAAGCGCTGAGAACGTGATGGCGCTTTGGCGGAGTTCACGGACGACTTTTTGACTAATGAGTTGTGACATGGCGTTCGATGTTAACAAGTTGTGCGGACCAGCCTTTTTCATGCATGCGGAATGCTTCATCGCGTCTTGATGCGGGGACGTTGTCGAAACCAGATTCGAGGACAACGAGACGTGTTCCGTTATCCAGCGGTTCAAGAGTGAACTCTACAAGGGTAGGCGTTTCATGGGAATAGTCAACGTTGGTATCAACCGAGTAGGGATGCCAGTAGTAGGAGAAGAGAGTTTGTGGTTTGATGTCTTTGATGACAATACGAAAGCTGACATGTTCGTAGCCTGGATGGAGGTTCTGGCCAAGAGTCGGCTCGCCTTCGACGAAAGGCGATTCGAGTTTTGCACCAAACCAGGTGCCGAATTCTTTGTAATCTGTGAGTGCGTTCCAAACTCGGTCGAGTGGTGCGTTGAGGTCGATTTGTTTGCGGATTTGGTTGGTGGTGACAGAATTCATTTTCAATAGCTCCGAGGGGGGTGGCGAAATGGAAAGAGAATACGAAGGGTGAGGTGAAATATTACGCAACACATTCATTGCATAATAAACATGCAACATAAATATTGCAAGTAAGTTTGTCAGTTGGATTCCGAGTTTGCAGGTCAAAGGCGAACAGATGCCGGCAGTAAAACCGTCACTTCAGGAGTCGATTGTCGTTTTTCGACGATTATTCGACTGGATATGACGACAGTTATGGCTTAACATCAGCAAAGACACATCTTTTGTTGCCACTTTCCAGCGGTGCGATGGACCGGCATCTTCTGGGCATTTTGAATATCCATCAATGAGAGGTAAGCATGAACCCATCTAATCGACGTGATTTCATGAAGGCGACATCCGTGGCTGCACTGGCTTCGGCGGTTGGTCCTTTATTTCTTTCTCCTTCGGCTTCATGGGCAAAAGATGTGGCTAGGTCGGCCAATGAGCGATTGACGTGGGGGGTTGTTGGCGCGGGGGATCGTTGGTGTTCGACGAAGAAAGGTGGCAAGACGGTTGACCGATTGTGCGGAGCGTCGATGACGTTTGGTGACTATGCGGCGGTGTGTGATGTTGATAGCGATCGGTGCGAACGAGCGAAAGTCTTAACTGGTGGTAAGGCGGAGAAATATGAGGACTATCGCAAACTGTTGGATCGACAGGATATTGATACGGTTGTGATTGTGACAACGGATCACTGGCACACGAAAGTCGCAATTGAAGCGATGAAAGCGGGCAAGGATGTTTATTGTGAGAAGCCTCTGACGTTGACGATTGAAGAGGGTCGGCAGATTTGCCAGGTGGCTAAAGAGACGGGGAGAGTCTTTCAAGTAGGGACACAGCAGCGGAGTGAGTATGACTCATGCTTTTTAAAGTTCGTTGCGCTCGCTCAATCCGGACGGTTGGGAAAACTCCATAAAGCAACGGTCGTGATAGGAAGTGGACCGAAGTCAAAACATCTGGATGTTGAGGATGTGCCGAGCAATCTGAATTGGGACATGTGGCTGGGGCAGGCACCGATGGTCGACTATCGAGAGGGACGATGTCATTACACGTTCCGCTGGTGGTATGAATATTCTGG
>JBGSVC010000584.1:0-3908 GCA_041753175.1 Planctomycetaceae bacterium | reverse complement strand
CAGCCTCAGACTTCGGGCTGGATCAAACTGAACACCAATGAGAATCCTTATCCGCCATCGCCGGCAGTCGTCGAAGCCATTCAGGTTGCTGCAAGTTCCCGGCTGAATCTTTATCCCGATCCTCTTTCGACAAAGTTTCGTCAGGCCGTTGCTCCGCTGTTTGGTGTCGACCCTGATTGGGTTCTGCCCGGCAATGGCAGCGATGAAGTCTTGATGATGATTCTGAAATCGTTTGTTGACGCTGGTCAATCGATCGCCTTTCCCTATCCCAGTTATATTCTTTACGGCACACTTGCTGAGATTCAGGGAGCCAAATTCGAGCACCTTCCGCTGAATGCAGATTGGTCGTTTGACGAAGAAAGCTGTGATCCGATCATTGATCGCGCGAAAGTCGTGTTTGTCCCCAATCCGAATTCTCCCTCGGGGACTAAGTGGGACGATATGGATCTGTTATCCATGCAGCCGAGCAGGGGAGTTCTCGTTATCGATGAAGCCTATGGTGACTTTGCCGACGAACCCCATCGCGGGGAAATGATCAAATCAGATTTCAGTCGACGCACGATCATCACGCGGACATTGAGCAAATCCTATTCGCTTGCTGGAATCCGCCTGGGTTTTGCGCTCGCTCCGCCTGAGATCATTGCAGGGATGCGCAAAGTCAAAGACAGCTACAACTGCGACTCGCTGTCTTTAGCAGCGGGGACAGCGGCCCTTCTCGACCAGGACTACATGAAACAGACGCGCGCCAAGATTCTCAATACTCGAAACCAGCTGGCTGAAAAAATGACTCAACTCGGATTCGAAGTCACGCCTTCACAGGCGAACTTCCTCTGGACACAGCACCCGTCGAAACAACACAAGCGTCTGTATGAGCTTCTCAAAGAACAGAAAATTCTCGTCCGTTATATGAAGTTTGACCGCCCAGAAGCGGAGGCGCCCCTCGGCTCAACTCGTGACGGATTGAGGATCACTATCGGCACTGATGAAGAAATCAACTGTTTCACAGACGTTCTGGCCTCGCTGCTGGCAAGCATTTAATCTCTTACCAAAATCTGAAATTGCACTATGAACAGAACCGCCTCTATCGATCGTGACACCGCCGAAACCAAAATCAAACTCACGTTGAACCTTGATGGAACTGGCAAGCACGACATCCAGACGGGAGTCGGTTTCTTTGATCACATGCTCACTTTGTTTGCTCGACATGGCTTGTTTGATCTTCATGTTCAGGTCGACGGCGATACCCATGTGGATTTTCACCATACGGTAGAAGACACCGGAATTGTGTTGGGGCAGGCAATCAAAGAAGCTCTCGGCGATAAACGGGGGATCGCCCGCTACGGCCACTTCACCCTGCCGATGGAAGAAACGCTTGTGACCACTGCGATAGATCTGTCTGGACGTGCCTGGTACATCGACAAGTTTGCATTCTCTGCGCCCAAAATTGGCGACTTTGATACCGAGCTTGTGACGACGTTCTGGCAATCTGTTGCCGCCAATGCCCTGATGAATCTCCATCAGCTCCTGCACTACGGCATCAATAATCACCATATTTCCGAAGCCCTTTTCAAATCTTCTGCTCGTGCCCTCAAGATGGCGATTGCCCACGACCCCCGTGAATCTGGAGTCCCGAGTTCCAAAGGGGTGTTGTGATCAGGGCATCGTACTGGCCGACAGTTGAAGATGTTAACACTCAAAGGCTTTCGGGAAATATCTATGGCCAAAGCTGGATGCTTTTTTCGTCGTGGTTCAAAGTGAGAATCATTCTCCCAAGATAACAATGCGTCCAGAGCGCTTGGTCATGGGCACAGTTCCTGCTACAACCTTGAAAGAAACCTTTTTCAGGGAAACAAGCCATGCCTATGATTTCCAGAGAACAACTCCTCCAGCAGGATGTTCCTTTTCTAAAACTTCTCGGTCTCAACTACACCTCGCATGCACCCGGAGAAGCGGAGTTTTCGGTATGCATTGAGCCTAAGCATTTGCGATCGGGGGGCATTTTGCATGGCGGAGTGACATGTACGCTCCTCGATACGACCATGGGGCTGGCTGCGTTTACCTCCTCAGAAGATCAGCGACTGTTGGTGACTTCGCAGATGAATCTGCACTTTGTGCGTCCCTGCAAAGCGGGTGAAACGATCAATGCTCGCGCTGTCGTCAAGCATGCTGGTCGTCAAACGGTTGTCGTCGAAGGTCAGATCCTCACGTCGACCAATGAACTGGTCGCGATGGGTACGGGCACCTATATGTTCATCGGGAATGCCTGAGTCTGTGTGGATGTTCTTCGGGGATCGTGTCTGCTGAGGAACAATCGCGAGTCGTTCGATTCTGGTAGTGACTTTCGACCCATTTGATCTTCACAGTAAAGACGACAAAACGCGATGCTCTCTTCAAACGCGATGTCTGAATCATTTCATCCGACAAGGCTTCTGGCATTGCTGGACCGTACACGGAGCAGTTTTTGGTTTTTGCCGCTGTGTCTGAATCTACTGGCGATTATTGCCGGGATCGCTTTTCCCGCGATCGATGAAGCTTTAAAGCTGGGAGAGATTGAGTCGCTCTCCTGGATGCACTCGACGACTGAGTCTGCGCGAGGCATCCTTGCTGCGCTGGCTGGTGCTTTGATTACAGAAACCACGATGATCTTCTCGGTCACGATGGTGACACTATCGTTGACGACGTCTCAATTTGGCTCGCGGCTGCTTCGTTCGTTTATAGAAAATAATATTTCCCAACTGGCCTTGGGGATGTTTCTGGGGACAAGCATTTACTGTCTGCTCGTGCTCAACACGATTCGTGATGTCAAAGATAGTGAATTTGTGCCTCACCTGTCTGTGGCAGTTGCGTTATTGATCACAGTGTGTGACCACATTTTGTTTCTCTATTTTATGCATCAGGTCGCGACTTCGATTCAGGCTCAAGTTGTCGCTCATTCAGTCGCGTGTGATCTGAATGCTGCCATTGAGAAACTCTATCCCCTCCGGTTTGGTCATTCACAAGATCCGGAACATGAAGAAACTCCTGCACCTGTCGATTTTGATCTCCAGACCTACATTCGATCACAGATTCGAGGAGAGATTTACAGTCAGCATGAAGGTTATCTTCAGATGATCGACTCCGAGGGAATGATGACAATGTGTCAGCGTGAAAAGATTCTTCTGATATTGAAGATCAAGCCTGGCGACTTTCTGGTGAAAGGTCAGAGGCTGGCAGAGGTGTATTCAAAAGAGATTCTTGCCTTAGAAAAACTTCAGAAATTCCTAAACTCCTATCTCATAACGGGCAACCGCCGAACACCGCGACAAGATACCGAATGTGCGATTCTCGAACTTGTCGAAGTCGCGGTCCGGGCTCTCTCTCCTGGCATTAACGATCCCTTCACGGCTGTCACCTGTATAGACTATCTGGGCGCGAACCTGGGACGATTGGCACAACGCAAACCTGTCGATGAACGTCGCTTTGATGAGTCGAAGACGCTGCGACTGATTGCACCGACTCATGATTTCGGCCACATGCTCTCGGCTGGCTATGATCAGATTCGACTTTATGGGCGAGAGAATCCGGTGATTATCACGCGTCTGGCCACACACTTGTTGCGGATCGTGCAGGAGTCCATCGATCCTGTACATGCTCCTGCCATCTCACATCAAGCCGATCAACTATTGCAGACAGCACAGACGTATTTCGCGATGCCCTCTGACCAACAGCATCTTGAAAAGTTGATTAAAGACATTCATGCGGACTTAAAAAGGTCACACTGATGAATCACGATATTCTTTGGGCACCGTGGCGACTTTCTTATTTATCTTCCACCACGCAGACGGATAAAAAAGTCGAGGCGCCCGTCTGCTTTTTTTGTGCTTATCTGGCGTCACACGAGGAGAGAGAAAACCTAGTGTTGGAGCGCA
>JBGSVC010000583.1:0-21547 GCA_041753175.1 Planctomycetaceae bacterium | reverse complement strand
GCCTGGGCTTCAGAGGCTCGCGGATTCGGATAGTTTGTGCCGGGCTCCAGTCCTACCACGTAGCCATCGGCGTAGCCGGGAGAATTCTTCCAGTAGCTGAAGCAGGGCAGGGTGGAGGCATCGTATTGGAGATGGAGTCCTTGGTCGCGTTCCAGATTGGCCAGCAGGACATGAACAATCTGATTTTTATCGGCGTTGTGGTCGATGTAGTAGACGGCTTCGGGGCGAGATGGATCTGGAAGCGGCATTTTATTCCAGTCGGCGGGGATCGGGTTATCGGAATCGCGATCTCTGATGGCGTTTTGTGAAACAAAAAGAGTCGAACCTGGGTTCAAGAGTGGCTGACCGATGTTGATGTGGTAGAGCAGTTGCATTTGTGCAGGGCCCGATGAGATATTTTCAACACGGTCGTGAATAGTGATGCGTGTATTTCGCATGGGAATGGTGATGCGAGTTGTCAGTCGCAGTTTTTGAAAGTGAAACCGCGTTTCATCGACGATTCCGGTAATCACAATTTCTTCGGTTTCACGATCTACGGAGACTTTGACGTAGTGAGCTGGGAGATTGCCAATGCGACCGTGCAAGCCATGGACGAGATTGCCTTGGTCGTTGAAGACTGGAGGACCGTTGCTTTCCAATCCGCAGCGGACGAGGAGCTCATCGAAGCCTTCAAGCCAGCCCAGGCCTGTGGGATCTGTGAGCGGGACAAAGTTTGGATGGACAGGACCTCTGACGGGTGATGTCCACCCGAGTTCGGTTGCGTCGTCGTTTTCGTCGCGTGTCAGGAATGCTTTCCAGATTGACATTCCGCGTGTGGGGACAATGACAACTGTCATCACACCGTTATTGACTTCGATGATTTCTACGCCTTGCTGGCGCCCTGATTTGAGGATACGTTTGCGGATCGACCATGCACCGAGGTCGCCGAGTTGATTTCCGGAGTGTGTGACATCTTCCTGATAGATGTGGTCAGCACGATCGTAGATGAGCACCCATTCGGAGGTTTTGGACTGGCTCACAACAAACTCTCTTTCAGGCAATGGATTGTATTGAAGCGGTGGGATGAGATTAGAAAAACGGCTTCCCATCAACAACGTGAATATGATCGAAAGCCGGTGTTGAGGCGATCAATGGGCAGAGGACCATTGATGTTCTTTGGCGCTTTTGAGGACAGCGTCAGTGACGTATTGTGTTTCGAGTGCGTCTCGGAACGTCGGACCAGTTGGTTTGCCTTCATCCAGACCTTTGAGGAAGTCTGCAACCTGATGGATGAAGGTGTGCTCATAGCCGATTTGCAAACCGGGAACCCACCAGTTGCCCATGTAAGGCTGATCGCCATCGGTGACGTGAATTGATCTCCAGCCACGAATGATGGAATCGTTTTTGTAATCAAAGTATTGGAGGCGATGGAGATCGTGAAGATCCCAGCGAATCGAGGCGTTTTCACCGTTAATTTCGAGAGTGTAGAGCGCCTTGTGGCCACGGGCGTAGCGGGTCGATTCAAAGTTCCCTAAAGAACCGTTGGCGAACCGGCACAAAAAGGAGCAGGCGTCGTCAATGCCGACAGGTTGGACTTTGCCTGTCTCTGTGTGTTTGCGTTCTTTGATGAACGTTTCTGTCATGGCGGTGACGCTGTCGATGGAGCCATTGAGCCAGATGGCAGTATCGATGCAGTGTGCCAGAAGATCTCCGGTCACGCCGCTCCCTGCGACGCTGGAATCAAGACGCCACAAACCTGCTCCGCCTTGAGGCAAGTCGGCGGAGATGGTCCAATCCTGGAGGAATTGGGCGCGATAGTGGAAGATTTTCCCCAACCGGCCTTCATCGATGAGCTGTTTAGCCAACATCACTGCAGGAACACGTCGATAGTTGTACCAGACGGTGTTGGCGACGCCGGCTTTTTCAACAGCGGCAACCATTTTCTCGCCTTCCTGGGCAGTCATCGAGAGTGGTTTTTCACAGAGAATCATTTTGCCAGCCTCGGCAGCGGCGATCGCGATTTCTGCATGCAGATGGTTGGGTGTGCAGATATCGACGGCGTCGATGTCGTCTCGTTTGATAACTTCCTTCCAGTCAGATTCTGTTGAGGCATAACCCCACTGCTGAGCGAACGCAGCGGTTTTTTCCTTGTCTCGTCCACAGACCACCTGCATGACGGCACGATGCTCTGTGGGGAAGAAGTGGCTACACTGATGATAGGCGTTGGAGTGGGTGCGTCCCATAAATCCGTGGCCAATCAGGCCGATGCGAACAGGTTTGGACATGGTGGTTGTTCCTTATTGTTGTGATCCTGGTAGATTTAATCTGAATGTATTAAACCGAAAGAACATCTTCGGGTGGTGATCATTGCGTGTGGAGAGTTCCTACGATTAACAGTCGATGTTTAAGAATAGGCGGGTTCTATGTTAAATCTGAACGTCGCGCCACTTGCCTTCTAGTTAGCAGCCTGTTGAAAACGTTAACTGCCATAAGAAGTGCTTCAATAACGATGGCCCAAACAGTGCGTCTTAATCACGGTGCGTTTTAATCAATGAGGCACACAGAGGTTGGCCTTCAGAAAATCAACGGGCTGTCAAGACCACCCGTGAGCATGACGGACATCAATCATCGTTTTGAGAATCGATTCCCACGTCGAGGGCTTGGACATGATTTCGTTAGAGAACATGCAACCGTCCCAACAGATATGCTGAAAGGCCATCGTCAAGCCGCCGTGTTCGTTGCGGAGCCAGTACCCGGCGTCGTGAACGATATCGAGTTTGCCATCGGGATGGTCAGGCAGGCAGTGTCGCCCTGTCTTATCATGACTTCCTGAACCAAAAACGGTGGCATCGTTTTGTGCCACGTGAAAATCAATGGTCCAGGGGCGCAGTGCATCGGTTAGTTTTTTGAGTGCTGCTTCGAAGATGCTGCGATCTTTCCAGTCGTAGTCGGCAGGCAGAAGGGCATCTTCAGGGGCGTTGTAACCTAACAGGTATAGCAGTGTGTGTGCCATGTCAGCCTGAAAGCCGATGGTTTTGGGCCGGTCAACAAATTCAAGAAGCTGGACCATTTTTTTCCAGCCATGCATTCCGCCCCAACAGATTTCGCCCTCAGCAGCGAGTCTTTCGCCATATTTTTCAGCGACGTCGCATGCCTGGCGAAACGTTTGAGCGATCTGTTTTGAGTTTTCGAGGCTATCGCCTTCTGCCCAGTCATGAGGACTGCAGGCTGAGTCAATACGGACGACACCGTAGTGGCGGACGCCGAGGTCACGCAGTTTCTTACCGATTTTGCAGGCTTTCTCGACTTGTGAGACGAACTGCTTGCGATCTTCTTCGGAGCCCATGGCCGATCCGCCGCCAGTCGGTGGCCAGACGGGTGCGACCAAAGAGCCGATGTTCAACCCTTTGGAGCCAGCCATTTCGGCGACTGCTTTAAGTTGGTCGTCGGTCGAGTCGATGGAAACGTGTGGATCACAGAGGAACAGATCGATGCCGTCGAAACCGACACCATCGACTTTTGCGTTGGCGGTGTAATCGATCATGGTTTGGAGATCGATGGGAGGCTCGGAATCCGGCCCTTTACCAACGACACCTGGCCATGCGGCGTTATGAAGCTTGGGGAATTGATGTTGTGGCATGAGTGAATTTCCTCTCAGTCTTGTCGATGAAGGTGATCAATGTCACGGAGGTTTGCAGGCATGAGCGGTGTGATCAGGCGTTGCCAATTTTGGGCATCTGAGGATGAGATTCTGGTCCAAAGTAGCGCAGGCTGACCAGGGGTTCCAGACCGGTGTTTTCCACGGTGTACCCTGCTTTGGCTGCTGCATTTGAAATGAAGACTTCATCCTGTGTTTTTTCGCCAAAATGAATCATGGCGGGAGTCTGAAGGGGCATGTTATTGATTGTTCCGGATCCCTGGACGGTAATCCAGCCGCTGGCGCCATGATCTTTGATGGTGCATTTGGCTCCTGGTTGGAGGGTCAGTTCTTTGGCAGAGAAGAAGAGTTGTTTGTCGATGGTCCCATAGACAATCCAGCGATCGGTATAACCTGAACCGGAATTGGCAGGGTCGACGACAGGTTCCAGATAGTTATGAGCTTTGAAGTGTTCGTCGACGTTTCGGTCCCAGTCAAGCTGGCCGATGATGAAATCGAGATCCTGATGTTTGTCTTCTGGCATGTCCTTGACGAGCAAAGACCAAGGGACGACACGGCCTTCAACCAGAGACTGGAACATCCCAAAAACATCGCTGCCCCATTGTGGTTCGTAGGTACACAAAGAACCGGGAGCGTGGAGAACGCCAGGGGGAATCAACCAGCCTGTGCCACGCTTGAGGCGGTAGGCTTTGGAGAGATCGAGAATGCCGTTATCACCTTTATGCCAGTCTTCCAGACATTTTTTCAACTGCTCTTTGGTTGTTCCGGGTTCCAGTCCCATGAAGGTGTAGGCGAAATTGTTGTCAACGTTATTCATCTGTGGCGAGAAATAGTAGGACTCGGGCTTACCTTCCTGACCGACAAGTTTGGCGTCGGCTGCTGACTGATGGAAGTGGTGGGGAATGGGGCCCATGTTGTCGAAGAATTTAGAGTAGACAGGCCAGCGAGCGTATTCATCAAAGAGGCTCTTGCCAATGAGAACTTCCGGGCAGGCGGCGATCGCTTCTTTGAAAAGCATGACCTCTTGATCAACGTCGACAAAGGATTGTCCTTCGTGCCAGACGCGCCCTTCATTGGCGGCATCTGTGGTTGAGGCAAACCAGCGTTCATCGATTCCGCCACGTTCACCACCGTAGGAATAGTAGTCATTGGGAGCGAGTTTGATACGTTTGCCAGGATGAAGAAAACTGCGAGGCACCCAGGTTGGAGTCAAGCGAAGGAGCCCTTGGTTTTGATCGAGCAAACGCTGTGTGGTGTCTTTGACGGTCGATTCAGAGACAAGTTTCTGACCGTGAAAATTCTTATCTTGACGCATACGTGAGTCCTCTAGGAGGTTCAAAGGGTGTCGATCTAAAAATTAAAAACTGAATGAATAGACCAGGATCGCGCAACAGGTGAATTCCGCCGCTCGTGCTGGCGAAATAATGCTTCAAAGTGAAAGACTCGTATTGTTGCAGCTTGCAATCTCATTCGCAATGATTTATACGTTAATGGGCCGTTGATTTTGTGAGATTCATGATTTTTTCTCTCACAGATCAACGCGTTTGAATCCATCCTCAAAAAGAGATCCTTCCTTCAATCATTCCTGCCTGGAAGCAATCGTAACAATCGGGTCGATCATCAATGATGACGACACTGACTGGCTGTTGTTTCCGATGAAATTAGTGGATCAATGTTTCTGCATCAAAATAAACTCAACGAGTTGTTCTGGATGTGGAAAATCTGATGACCCATACCTGCATCATGCCCGACCAAAATATCTCCTCCAACAACAAAGGTAAAGTTATGCGACAACTGTTGGCCTGCTTCGTCTTGTGTGCTTTAACGTCCCAGGCTTTTGCCTGGGAGAAAGATCAGGCTGGATTTGAAACACTCTTCAATGGCAAAGATTTGACAGGGTGGTCAGGACATGCTGATCTGTGGTCTGTCAAAGGAGGGCATCTTGTTGGCAGTACGGAAGGAAGAGAAATCGAAAACAATACGTTTTTGATCCTGGACAATATGGAGCCTGCCGACTTCGAATTTGTCGCCGAGATCAAAGTCGCCGGAAACAATAGTGGAATTCAATATCGCAGTGAATACGTAGATCCCAAGGATTTTTCGCTGAAAGGCTATCAGCTTGATATTCATGAAAAGCCTGAATATCTGGGGATGCTTTATTGTGAGAAGTGGCGTGGAATTGCTGCCACTCGTGGCAAATTTGGGGAAACGGATGCAGACGGAAAATTGGTTGTCAGCAAGTCAATGCCGATTGAGCCAAAGTTTGATCCAGCGGAGTGGATCGAGGTACGCGTTGTCTGTGCGGGCAATCACTTGTTGCATCAAGTCAATGGTGTCACGACGGTAGATTTTATTGATCATCATCCCGAGACAAAAATGAAAGGTCTGATCGGCTTGCAGCTTCACAAAGGCCACTCGATGGTTGTGGAATGTCGTAGTGCGAAACTTAAGGTGATGGATCTGGAAACGGCTCAAGCACGACTGAAAGAATTGCAGTCTTCCGAGGGTGGTGCTGATGATCAATCGGATGACGTCAAACCGAAAAAGAAACGCAAAGAACAGCCAGAAGCGACTGCGAAAGCCGAACCTGTTGCTGATGCAAAACCATCCGGACAGGATATCGTCGACAAAGATGAATTGTCTGCGTTGAAAGATTTTTCCGTTGAGAAAATTTATGAAGTGCCAAAAGAGTCTCAGGGTTCGTGGGTGGCGATGACAGTGCTGCCAAATGGAGATTTGATCGTAAGCGATCAGGGAAATGAAGGGCTGTATCAAGTGAAGCTCCCTCAAAATGGGACAGAGCTTTCAGTGACAAAAATTCCAGCCGATATTTCTGGCGCTCAAGGGTTATGCTGGCATGATGGCTCCCTGTATGTGAATGTGAATTTCACTGGACCGGGGCTCTCCCGAGTTTGGGACGGGGACAACGATGGCATGCTTGACCAGGTAGAAAAACTTGAAGGGGCAACGGGCGGTGGAGAACACGGCGTGCATGCCATTATCACTGATGAAACCGGAAAGAATCTGCTGATTCTGGCAGGAAATGCATCGGAAGCTCCAGATCTGTCGCGTAGACGCCCTCAAAACTGGCAGGAAGACGAACTGTTTCCACGTATGTGGGATCCTCGTGGACATGCGAGGGGCCGGATGGCTCCCGGTGGTTTTGTCACCCGGTTTGACCCGGTCAAGAAAACTCACGAAATGATCACGATGGGTTATCGAAACCCTTATGACATCGGGTTGAATTCTGTCGGCGATCTGTTTACTTATGATGCCGACATGGAATGGGACATGGGGATGCCCTGGTACCGTCCGACACGGATTTGTCATGGCGTGAGCGGTTCTGATTTTGGATGGCGCGCTGGAAATGCCAAGTGGCCCGAATACTATGAAGACTCTTTGCCACCGGTCGTCAATATTGGACCTGGATCGCCAACTGGGGTTGTCTCGGGTGACGGACTTAAATTTCCTGCCAAATATCAGCAGGCCATTTATGCTCTCGATTGGACCTTTGGGACTATTTACGCCATCTTGCTCAAGCCTGATGGTAGCAGTTACACGGCTGATTTTGAGTTGTTTATCAATGGTCGTCCATTACCGGTGACAGACGCTGTTGTCGGGAAGGATGGGAATATGTATTTCACGGTAGGTGGACGTGGAACACAGTCTGCGTTGTATCGAGTGACTTACACTGGAAAAGAAAGCACTCAGCCAGCTCCATTAGTTCTTACCGGCAAGCATAAAAAACAGCATGATCAACGCTTGTCGCTTGAGCAGTTTCATGGCGTTGTCGATCCAACTGCTGTTGATCAGTCCTGGCCTTTTCTGAAGTCTGATGATCGCTTCCTGAGGTATGCCGCTCGTGTGGCGATTGAATCACAACCGACGAAAACCTGGGCCAGTCGTGCGATCAGCGAACAAGACCCTCAAAGCCGTGTCACGGCACTTGTTGCGTTGGCTCGCATGGGAGAACCAGAGAGTCTGCCACAGATGACTGCGGCGTTGTTGGCGACTCCGGTGGAGTCGTTAAATGTGACGCAAAGTCTGGCGTTGTTGCGAGCCTATGAACTGACGATGATCCGTCTTGGTCGGTTGTCGGAATCACGCAAGGAAGCCATTGCTCAGATCAAGAGCGTTAAAAAACAACACGGATCTGACCCTCGCGTTAAATTTGAGTCGATCAAGCTTCTGGTTGCTTTGAATGCTGACGGCGTGGTGGAAGAAGCGTGGGCAGAGATGAAAG
Organism: Planctomycetaceae bacterium; assembly: GCA_041753175.1. Lineage (GTDB taxonomy): Bacteria > Planctomycetota > Planctomycetia > Planctomycetales > Planctomycetaceae > SXPC01. Next base: position 13,667 of record JBGSVC010000583.1, on the reverse strand, counting down.
CCGGCGCCGGTTCGGAAGTTCCCAACTGGGCTGTCAAGATTGAGAACAATGCCCGCTACGGATCGACCATCAGAGAGATGATGAGCAAGTTGCCGGATCTGCATGGGTTGCGTTATGCCAACATTCTGAAAAACGCCAGATCAGGTTGGACCTTACAAACACGACGAGAGTTCTTAGAATTCCTCAATGCTCAGGGCCAAAAGAGTGGTGGGGCTAGCTACCCTGGTTTTCTGGGAGTCATTCGGGATGATTTTTTAGGGACTTGTTCCAATGACGAACGAGCTGCCCTAGCCGATTTGTCTGGAGAAAGCCTGCAACCCAAGCCAGATTTCGAGATCACTCCGCCTCAAGGTCCGGGACGATCCTGGACAGTGGGCGAGGGGATGGCGGAGTTGGATACGAAGAGTTTAAAACAGGCCAGCTTTGAGAATGGCCGCAACTTGTACTTTGCCACCAGTTGTGGGAAGTGTCACCGATTTTCCGGAATTGGTGGAGATATTGGGCCCGATTTAACAACGATCTCCAACAAGTTTGATCAACGCTATCTTCTCGAATCGATTATTGAGCCAAGTAAGGCGATTTCTGATCAGTATGCTTCCGAAGTCATTGGGCTATCCAGTGGAAAAGTCATCACGGGTTTGGCATTGGAACGTGGTGGCAAGGTGCATATTTATCCGATTGATGTCAATGCTCCGGAAGTCGTCGTCAATCCTGATGAAATTGAGTTCAAGGAGCTCTCTGCGACCTCGCAGATGCCCGAAAAATTGATTGACACCCTGAATCCTCTGGAATTAAGAGATTTGATTGCCTATCTGATGTCAGGTGGCGATGAAAAATCAAAGGTTTACTCAAAATAGTCTGAGTTGATGCAGACGGAATTCCCTCAAGCCAGCCTCATCTTTTTGAAGAGGCTGGCTTTTGGCGTTTGGTGTCAGTCAGGATGTGAATACTTAGCATAGAATTCATGAGCGAAGTGGATTAAGATCTTCAGGAGACTTTATTAGTTGGATTGCCTTTGCTGTTTTTCCTGGAAAAGAATGTGCTGGGAAAAGCGAAAAAGAGCATTTTCATACGCACTGGTTTCCCGCAGCGACATTCCAAGTCCGATAGGATTTTCTCGATGATTCGATTTGTTATTTTTGCAGTTGTCTTTTTTTTACCTGCCCGATTATGGGCTCAAATGCCACCAACGACAGTTTTTGTCAGTGAAGTTATGGGCAAGGAAATCCAACAGCAACACCGTGTCATTGGCAGTTTACGAGCGATCTCGCGCAGTGATGTCGCGGCGCTCGAAGAAGGACGCATCAACCAAATTACTGTCAGGGAAGGGGTGAATGTCCAACAAGGGGAGGTGATTGCACTCATTGACGATCGACGTCTCAATGCACAAATGGAGGAAGCGAAATCATCTCGCGACGCGTCACTGGCTGTGGTGGATGAACGTGTGGCTGAACTTAATTTGAAGCGAAAAGAGTTAGAACGAACGGCGATGCTGGTGGCCAGAAATGTGATCACTTCTCAAGAGCAGGATGAAGTCAATGCGAATGTCAAAATTGCAGAAGCTCGACTGGAATCGGCAAAGCGTGAAGTTGCTCGTCAGGATCGTTTGATTGAGTATCTGGATATACGTTTGCAGGACATGACGGTGAAGGCTCCCTTTGATGCCTTTGTTGTATCACGACACGCCGAACCAGGAGAATGGATTAAACCCGGAGAGCCGCTAGTGACAATCACGTCGCGTGGAAAAATTGATGCCTGGCTGAATGTGCCGGAACGATTTACCAACCGCCTTGATCCCTCTGTGGTTTCTCAGGTGCGGGTCGAGGTTATTGCGACAGGAAAAACGTTTTTCTCAAATTCCATTAAGCGCATAGCCGATGTTCATCCTCAGACGCGCATGTTGCAGTTTGCCGTGGAAATACCCAATGACGACGACACGCTTGTGCCCGGGATGTCTGTGGTGGCGTGGATTCCCGTTGGCGAGATGAAGGCGCATCAAATCATTCCAAAGAATGCAGTGATTATGGGACAGGACTCGGCCTATGTTTACCAGGTGATCAAAGATGACAAGGGGCAGGATCTGGCCCAGAGAGTTGATATTAAGCCGCTCTTTGAGATGGACAAGACCGTAGTTGTTGATGCCGAGAACCTTCCGATTGGATCATCGGTCATTGTGGAAGGCAATGAGCGATTGATGCCCGGCTCTCCAGTAATTGCGTTGCCTGCTCATCAACGTGTGACTTTGGAAGGCACGCCTTGAGCATCATTTCGCGGGACTGTGTAGTTACTATGAGATCTGTAATATCGGATAGCTCGTCGTCGGAAATTCTGAAAGTTCATCCCTCCAATGAACACCATCCATCCGAAATGATTTTATTGAATGTCGATGGTTGATCTGGAATGTGGTTTACCGACGCGGATTTCGAAGATTCACCCGCCTGGAAAATCAACGAGCCGCCTGAGTGTCTACATCATGCATTTTAATTTTCTCCTAAGTCGTTATTTAGTATCGAACGTGACATGAATTTGATTCGCATTGCAGTAGAGCAGCCCATCACGGTTGCCGTTGGCGTGATTCTTTCGATCATCGCTGGAGTGATGGCATTTTATCGAGTCCCGATTCAGATGACGCCACAGGTTGATTCTGTCGTGATTTCAGCAACGACTTTCTGGGAGAATGCAACTGCCCAGGAAATCGAGAGTGATGTGATCGAACCCCAGGAGGAGCGCCTGGGCGATCTGTCGGGGCTTGTCTCGATGACGAGCACGTCTCAATCGGGGCTGGGAAGAATTCGTCTGGAATTCAAAACAGGCACAGATATTAAAAAGGCGTTGGCAGAAGTCGATTTGAAGATCAATCAAGTCCCGACTTATCCCGAAGGAGTCGATCGTCCGGTGATTGAGGATGTCGACCCGGATACTCGAGATTACATCGCCTGGATTGGTTTGGCATCGACGGATCTTAATTTCGATGCCACAACGCTGTATGATTTTATGGAGAAGCGTCTGCGTCCTCGATTCGAACGTATTCCCGGAATATCACAGGTCGGGATTGTGGGAGCTCGAGAGTCGGAAGTCCGCGTGACGCTGGATGCCGAACAAATGGCCGTGAGAGGGATTTCCTATCAGGAACTGATAGCCGCGTTACAAGTGAGCAACAGTAACTTTTCTGGCGGGAAGGTAACGGAAGGCAAGAATGATGTCCGACTGCGAGCGATCGGGCGGTTTGCAGATCCGAGCTATGTTGAAAAGCTGGTGATCAAACGCATTGAAGGCATGCCGATTTACCTTTCGGATATTGCAAAAATTGAACCGACCTTCAAAGAGAAAACGGATTGGGTTCGATCTCGTGGTCGATTGATGCCGTTTTTCAATTATCAACTGGAGTTGGGTAGTAATCTTCTGGTCGTGATGGATGCGATTAAGGCAGAAATCGCTCAATTGAATGCACCCGGGGGATTGTTGGAGCAACATGCCAAAGAACTCGGTATGGACGGGACATTGGAGTTGGTGCAGTGTTACGATGCGACGACGTATGTCGATGATGCCTTCAGTCTGGTCGTCAGCAATCTTTATATGGGTGGAGCGCTGGCTGTCATAACGTTGCTGTTGTTTTTGAGATCCGTCCGCACGATTGGCATTATCGCGGTTGCGATTCCTATCTCCACGATGGCATCAATTGCGATTCTCGTAGTGATGGGGCGGACGATGAATATCGTTTCACTGGCGGGAATGGCGTTTGCCGTCGGGATGGTCGTCGATAATGCGATTGTCGTGATTGAGAATATCTTTAGGCATCTTGAAATGGGCAAATCCAGCCGACAGGCGGCTTACGACGGAACGAATGAAGTCGGGAGTGCAGTGCTGGCCTCAACGTTAACGACGATTGTTGTATTTCTTCCCATTCTGATGATTCAAGAACAGGCCGGACAACTCTTTCGTGACATTTCGCTGGCGATTATGGCTGCTGTCGGCGTCAGTTGGCTGGTGTCGATCACGGTGATTCCGTCTGCAGCCGGAGTGCTGTTGAGTCCCAAGAAGATTGAGAACGCTTCGACGAAGTCGATGAGTGGTTGGCGACGAATTCTCAATCTCATCACTGATGTCCCGGGTATGATTGGACATGCTGTCTATTTTCTGATTGGATCTGTCTGGATCAAGCTGACCGTGGTCATGGTTTTTGTGGGTGTGACGGTCGTGGGCATTTACTATTTGATGGTGCCCATTGACTACCTGCCATCAGGCAATCGAAATATCGTGTTCGGGATCATGATTCCTCCTCCCGGCTATTCGTTGGATCATTTAGCTGAAGTGGGTGAGCGTATCGAAACCGTGATTCGTCCTGCCTGGGAAAAAGCAGGAAAACGATTCGGCTTTGAAGATAAGATTCCCTTTAACGAAAAGCCTGAAGATGTCGTCGTGCCACTCGGGCCGGGCAGTGATGTGATGGTGACATCACCACCGATTGATAATTATTTCATCGTCTCGTTTGATGGGGTGATGTTTCATGGAGCAATTTCACTGGATAAAGAAAAAACAGTCGATGTGATTTCATTGTTGAACCATGCGACAGGGCCACAGAATACACCAGATATGTTTGCATTTGCCTTTCAGATGCCCCTTTTTCAGACAGGGGGAACCTCAGGTCAGGCGATCAAGATCAATATTGTGGGCGATGATCTGGAGACCATCAGCAATTCTGCGATGGGGTTGTTTATGGGATTGATGCAGCAGTATGGTCCGGGAACCATTCAACCTCGGCCTGCGAACTTCATTCTCCCGACGACCGAGTTGCAGGTCATACCTAACGACGAGAGATTGCGCAATATCGGGATGACGCGACGCGATGTGGGATTGGCTGTCATGGCCAGTGGTGACGGCATTCTCTTACCGCGTCAGTTTGATGTTGGAGGTGAGTTGAAAGATTTGAAACTCGTCAACGTCAATGCGCTGGGTGCCACGCCTCTTGATGCACTGCGAACACTCCCCATATCGACTCCGACCGGTGAGATCATCGATTTGCAAAGCGTTGCAGACATCAACTATGTGCGGATTCCCAATGAAGTCGTACGTGTTGACCGCCAACGCGCCGTGACACTCGAACTTACTCCTGGCAAGGATGTTCCTCTTGATCAGGTCATCGGGGAAGTCAACCAGATCGTCACTCAAATGCGTCAGGCTGGTCAGATCCCTCCAAGTATTGAGATCACTATGACGGGTTCTGCAGGAGCTTTGAATGATATCAAGCGGGCGTTGCTGGGAGACGGAACCTTGATCGGGATTTTCTCCAGTTCGCTGTTTTTGGCGCTGCTGATTGTGTATCTGCTGATGGTCGTGCTGTTTCAAAGCTGGGTCTATCCGATGATTATCATGATGACCGTTCCGCTCGCCACTTTGGGAGGATTTCTGGGACTGAAGATCGTCAACATGATCAGCGAGGCGGATCGCTACATACCCGTACAAAAACTCGACGTGTTGACGATTCTGGGGTTTGTGATCTTGGCTGGAGTTGTCGTCAACAATGCAATTCAGATTGTCTATCAGGCGATTAACTTCATGAAAGGGCGTAGCGAAGAGGGAGATGACGTTTCGCATTTAACGCCCAAACAGGCGATTGCTGAAAGTGTCAGAAGCCGAGTTCGCCCGATCTTGATGAGTACGTTGACTTCTGTGGGAGGCATGCTTCCATTGGTCTTGATGCCCGGTTCGGGAAGTGAACTCTATCGAGGGCTGGGGGCTGTGGTTGTCGGCGGATTGAGTGTCTCAACCGTTTTTACGATTTTTCTCGTGCCAGTTTTGTTGAGTTTGCTGTTATCGATTCAAGGAAAAAACCGACCACAAGTCACTTCATCGTCTTCGAATGAACCGAGAAAAACGCCAGAGCTTTTATCTGCACAGGGTGTTTAGCAGCGATGGATCTTGATCAGGCCAGCTTGCTTTTTCCGGGATGAATTATGGCGCCCGGATGAATCATGGCATAGACAGCCGGGACCAAAAACAGCGTGAGGATGGTGGACGTCGCCATCCCTCCGACAAGGGCTCTGGCCAAGGGGATCATGGCTTCATCTCCGGGAGCCCAACTGACGGTCAAAGGTGCCATAGAGGCCACCAACGTTAAGGAGGTCATCAGGATGGGCCGGAGTCTGACGCGGGCTGCGCTGACGGCCGACTGGGGACCGCTCATACCTTCCTGTCGACGTCGATTGGCAAACTCGACCAGAAGGATCGAGTTGTTAACGACGACTCCAATCATCATCAAGATACCCATCAAGGATTGTACGTTGAGCGTTGTCGATGTCAGTGAGAGAACCAAAATGACACCGCCGATTCCTAATGGGACAGCGAGCATGATCACCAGTGGGTCGATGAAGGAGCGGAATTGTGCCATCAACACCAGATAGACAAGAATCCCCGCGACAACCAAACCGTAGAACAGCATGGACATACCGGAATGCATTGTTTCGACAGGCCCTCGAATTCTGTAGTTGATGCCTGAGCCTAATTTCATTTTGGCCAGCGACGCTTCGACGTCGGCGGCGACAGAACCCAGATCTCGCCCTTGAACGTTGATGTGCACGTCATTGACACGTGCGATGTTGTGGTGAGCAATCTCTCCTGGAATCGTAACACGTTTTAACGTGGCGATATTCGACAACGGGATGGTCACAGGGCCGTTTGAAGTCGTCAGCGAGATGGGGATATTTTTCAGATCGTCAAGAGATTTGAGTTCATTGTTTTCATACTGCACTCCCATGAAAAAGTCTGTCCCGGAAGCCGGATCCAGCCAGATGGTCGGGGCATATCCGATACTCGACCCTAGTGCTGTCAGAATTGTTTGTGCGACGTCTTCCTGACTAACGCCTAAATATTGAGCCTTCACTCGATCGACGTCCACATCGAATTGAGGGTATTCCAGAGACTGGGCGATTTGCACATCGACGGCCCCGGGAATGCTGCGCAGTACCTGAACAACTTTTTTGGCAGCTTCCTGACAGGCACCCAGACTACCTGCCGAAATCTGCACACTGATCGGCGTGGGGACACCTTCACTGAGTGCCATGTTGACAATGCCCCCAGAGACAAAGAGAAATTTCTCCATTGGATAATCCGTGCGCAAACGATCTCGAAGCTGTTCCATGTAATATTGAGTTGAAACGGTGCGGTCGGCTTGCTTGAGGTTGACGACAAGATAGGCGGTGTCTGGTCCAGAGTTAGAACTCAAGACGGTGGAAAATCCTGCCCCTTTTCCAACGGGAAGACCGATATTGGAGATTAGCGTTTCAATTTGATCAGCACCGATGACGTCTTTGATCGTTTCTTCAATCTCGGCAACGAGAGCTTCGGTCTTCTCCAGTTTTGTTCCCGGCAGAGTTTTTAATCGCAATTCAAACGTGCCCGCGTCAACTTGTGGGAACAGTTCGGTGCCAATCGTCGGCCAAAGTAGAAACGTACTTCCGATCGCTGCAACAATGACGATTGATGTCAGCAGAGGAACTTTAACAGCCGCAGTGATGATTTTCCCATAAACTCCCAGACGTTGCGAATCCTGGTTTTCTGAGTGATTGGCCGTTGATTTTGTGCGACCGATAAAGAATCGAGCGAATGAAGGGATCATCGTTAATGCCAGGACATACGATGCCCCAATCGTCCAGACTGCAGATAGTGAAAGTGGAACAAACAGGTATCGGATCATGCCTGTCAGAAAGATGGCGGGAACAAAGACAGCCAGCGTCGTGACCGTACCTGCGAAAATTGCTCCTGCGACTTCATCAGTTCCTTCTTGTGCGGCGTCTTGAATTGAGAGCCCATCTGATTGTCGTCGAATAATATTTTCGATCACCACAATTCCGGCATCGACGACGGTGCCAATCGCCAGCGCCAATCCTCCCAACGTCATCACGTTGATCGTTTGCCCGGAAAACGCAAATCCCAATGCTCCGATCAGAATTGAGAATACCATCAGCAAAAGAATCAGTATGGTTGGCATGAGGCGTCTGAGGAAGATCAGCACCGTGATGGCAACCAAGACAGCCCCCATCCCGACCTGGCTGTATAGGCTGTTCATTGCGGTGCGAATGTATTGCGACTGGTCTGAAACGAGCGTGATTTCTGCTTCCTTGGGAATACTGCCTTGTTCTTTCATAAGCGGGATTTTGGTCTTAATGCCTTCGTAGATGCGGTCAACGGTTGCAACGGTGTTTTGTCCGGGTTCACGCAGGAGAGGACAATAGACGCTTCTTTTACCGTTGACTCTTACGATATTGTATTGGATGGCGGCATCATCGAGGACACTTCCCAGATCTCGGATGAAGATCGGTCGCCCTTCTCTGACGGCGACCGGGATGGCCTCAATTTCCTGAACAGTCGGTAGTGTATTGACTGGATGGATCTGATAATCGGTTTCACCCAACTTAGCTGAACCAGCGGCGAGGACCAGATTGGATTTTCTCATGGCTTCGACCACTTCGTGAGGACTCAGATGAAAGGCTTGAAGCTTTTCAGGATCTACATACACCATCATCTGACGGAATTTACCGCCGAAGGGGTGAGGAATCTGTACGCCCTTGAGTCCGCCCATTTCATTTCGGACGGCGTAGTAGCCGATCGTGTAGAGTTGTGACTCGCTAAGCCCTTCACCCGAGATGGCAGCAAGAATGACCGGAAGGTTCGCCGGCTCGCTCCGCAGGTTGAATGGCCACTCGATCCCAGGTGGGAGGTGGAACATATCGCTGGCTTCGAAGTTGACCACATCGTTCATCGCCGAACTGGGATCCGTGCCGGGCTGAAAAAACATTTTGATGACGGCTGCACCGGGCATGGTGCGGGATTCCTGATGCTCGATATTTCCTGCCATCGTCAGAATACGTTCGACGCGCGAGGTGACAGACTTTTCCATCTCGACGGATGGCAGTCCGGGATAGGAAAAGAAACTCACGATCACCGGCTTTTTGAAGTCCGGCAAAATATCGACGACCAGCGAGGGAATCACGGCTGCCCCCAACAGTCCCAAACTTAGTAAGATTGCCAGGATGGTGAACGGTGATTTCAGTGAATATTTAATCAAACCCATGTGATACTCATTTTTAATTACTGGGAAGCAAAGCTCCGGCGGGCATTGAATAGACCAATGAGGCCAGGAGACGTAACAGGCGTTGGTATCGAAAATGGTTTGGGAGCCCACTCACCTAGGGTACCGGCTGAGGTAATACCGTCACGACTTGCCCTTCTAGCAGGGGGGTGGTTGTGGAATCAACGATTTTCACACCACTCTCGAATTGGTCCAGAATTTCGAGTTGCTCGCCGAGATCTTTGCCGATGCTGATCGTTTGCTTGACGACTTTGTCATCGTCAGAAACGATGAAGAGATAAGGAGCCCCTTTGTCGGAAAATCTGACCGCCCGGGAGGGAAGAACCGTGACCGACGACGACTTTTTGCCTGTGATTAACGCCTGACCAAACATGCCGGGGAGGAGTTTGTGTTCGGCATTTTCATAATCGGCTTCGACGAGCATCGTGCGAGTGCTTTCATCGAGCTTTGACGACGTACGGGAAATTGTGGCATTGATCACGACATCCTCATTTCCCGAAAACGTCAGGTCGACTTCATCTCCCACCTGTACGGTCGAAGCAAGATTCTCGGGAACAGGAATTTGAATTCGAAGCTGATCTACCTGACTGACAACAAACATCGGTGTGGTTGTGTGACCTGCATCAACCAGATCTCCCTGATCAATATTTCGGGACGTCACGATGCCATCAAAGGGAGCTTTAATAAGTCCAAAATTGATTTTTGTTTGTAACTCGGTGATTTGCCGCGAAAGAATTTCTTTCTCTGCCATCATCGCGGCATGCTCTGCTTGAGACGATCGCAATTCTGCCTGGGCGACTTCGACATTGGCCTGCGAAGAAACAACGGCCGACTCGGATGACGAGTAAGCTGCTTGATCAGCCTCAAATCGTTTGCGAACTTCATCGAGCATCCGAGGTTCAAGCGACTGGCGCGAGACCAGATCCTGAGTGCGTTGGAATTCTGCCTGGGAAGCGGTCACAGAGGCTTGGCTCCCTTCCAAAGCCGAACGGGCTTGTCGAACCATGGCTTCCGATGAACTCACGCGCGCCTGTGCGATCTCTATTCGCGACAATGCCCCTTGGACATCGGCCTCAGCTTTATCCAGTCGGGCTTCAAGAACAGCCTGATAGCTGCGTTGTTCTGGCAAGTCGATTTCAGCCAAAATGTCACCTGCTTGAACAACAGCACCGATGTCGTGATGAATGGTTTTAACGTACCCTTCAATGCGAGAAGCGATGTGTGCTTCTTGAAAGGCTTTGACATTGGCCGGTTGACGGGTCGTGATGCTGACTTGCTGCTGCGACAGACTGACCAGTTTGACGGGGTCTGGAGCGGGCTGTTTTGCAGGAACACTTTGAGTATTGAAAGCCGATTTCTGGCATCCGTTACTCATGATCAGTAACCCGAACACGAGCGGGTGTATCACAATTCGTGCAGATTGAAGCATGGCCCTGCCTGTCAGAAAATGAATCAGTATTCCAATGAGGAGTGGTCGTCAACAGTCCCATTTCAGCATCACAAAATTCACATCAAGGATTGACGAGTGCTGATTATAACCAGTCAATCCATCGGAAAAACACAACCCTATCGGCAAACTTCCCCTATTTTCAATTAAACGCATTCCCGGATGATCGGTACGACAGGCATAACTAGTAAAGACATGTCCCATCCTACGCAGAACCGTTGTGAACCATTCAAATGGCACCTTCAACCACGTTGAGAATTCCGAAACATAGACTGACAGGGAAGTCATTTTCTGAACAGGCAGGGACGTTTCATAAATGTGCAAATCTCAGACGCTCACATCAACGCAGGCCATATGCCTATACGTTGCGGTCTTTCTGATTGCAGGGTGTGCCCAACAGAAGAATTGTCTTGTGTCGGTCCATGATTCGACACAACGTCATTCTGAACAGACATCGACCCCTGTCGCTTCTCGGCCAGAAGCCAGGCATTCGCCTTCAGAGTTAGCCGGAACGCATGATGTCAAAGAAGACATTGAAGTTGAGTCGGTGTCGGTGATTCCGACGGGCTATCTTGAGGAGGCCGATGCAACTCCATCAGAGTCTTCCGTGTCGATGCATCCAATGAATTCTGCGACATTGGAACGGCCGATGATGTCGATTAACCTGCCGATGGCATTAAGTCAGGTGGGGGGGACGAATCCTGCCGTTGGCTTTGCCAACTGGCGTGTGCAGGAAGCCTACGCTCGTCAGGAACGAGCGAACGTTTTATGGCTGCCGTCCATTCAGGCAGGATTGAGTTTTCATCGACATGATGGCAACCTGCAAAACAGTAACGGCGGCATTCAAGACGTCAATCGCAACTCCTTTCAGTATGGATTGGGAGCGGGAGCGGTGGGAGCAGGAACAACGCCCAGGCCCGGGCTTGTGGCGCAGTTTCATATGATTGATGCGATCTTTCAACCGGAGATCGCGCAGCGAAATACCTGGGCGGCTCAACATGCCGCATCTGCTGCATTTAATCGACAATTACTGGAAGCATCATTGGCCTATCTGGAACTGCTCTCCGCCGAGCAGGATCAAGCGATCGTGATCACGACCTACTCTCAAACACAAGAGTTGGCCAAGCTCACCAAAGACTTTGCAGAAGCCGGTCAGGGATTGCAATCGGATGCCGATCGAATGCAGACAGAATCGATTCTCGTTGAAGACCGGGTTTTACAGGCTCAGGAACGCTGCGAGATGGCCTCATCGAGACTCAGTGCAGCACTTTCATTGAGAACGGGCGCCCGACTTGTTCCTGCCGAGTCAAATGTTGTCCCGATTGAGTTAGTCACGCTCGATGGAAATCAAGCCGCGATGATCAGCACTGGTCTGTCTCATCGTCCTGAACTCAAAGAAGCAGGCTGTCTGGTTTCTGCAGCCTGTGAAGAATACAAACGCCAAAAGTATGCTCCGTTTGTACCCAGTGTCCTCCTGGGAGCTAGTCAGACGGGATTTGGTGGTGGACTGGGAAATTCGCTGGGAGAGATTGATAACCGGGTCGATCTGGATGCCGTGATGACCTGGGAGATTCGAAATATGGGCTTCGGCGAGAAAGCAGCCCGGGCTGAGACTTCTGCCCGCATTGAACAGGCCAAGTATCAGCATCTTCGGCAGATGGATGTTGTCGCCAGAGAAGTCTCAGAAGCCCATTCACAACTTATGATTCGCCAGCAGCGATTGACGATTGCGGAAGAAGCAATTCGCAGTGCTGAGAATTCGTATGCACGAAATCTCAATCGAATCCGCGACGGGCAAGGCTTGCCGATTGAAGTCTTGCAAGCGATTCAGGCACTTGAAACGGCTCGCAGAAATTATCTGGAGTCAGTCATGTCCCACAACGAAGCCCAGTTTCGACTTCAATGGGCATTGGGATGGCCGGTTACGGCTGTGTCGCTGTAAGTTCGGGAATTGGCAGAATGACTGGTTGGTTGCGATCGCAAGTGACTGTTGTGCCCTGATCAATTAACTCTGCCATTTGCAGAACGCAAATTTTCTGAGCAACCGTTTTTTTGTCGGGTGAAATCGATTTGCCTTCGTAGGGTCGTTGTGGCTCGACATGAAAAACGATAAAGGCTCGATCTCCCACGACAGCCACACTGGCATGTCGACCTCTGGAATGATCCAGGTCTCGCTGACCGGGTTCGAGCAGGATGGTTCCTTGATGTGTCCAGGAATTATCTGCTGATTGACGATAGATCTGGATGCCATTGTGTGGATCGGTCACTAGCCATTTGGCATTCTTCCAGAAAAAAGGGTAGGGGCCTTCGACGTTGTGCATCGTGTTGACATCGCCTGCGATCGGGCCTTGGTCTTCCCAGTCTTGCAGATTGGTACTGGTCAATAAGCCGACCTTGCCTTTCTTCTTGTAGTACAATTCAAAAGTCTCGTTTTGTTTGATTAAACCGGCATCGATAACATGGTGTGCTTGCGGGATCGACTCGACTTTTTTCCAGCCATGGAGTAGATCATTGACGGGTGCCACGTAATGGACAATTTCAGATGTCCCTGTCCACGGCCTGGGCTGTCCTGGCAGAAATGTCACAAACATATGAAACTGCTGACCATCTGCGATTATGCCGGGAGCCCAATAGGTGTCTTTAGAGTCTGGCAGGCCGCCTTCACCATCGAACTTGCAGTATCCTACATGCGACCAGTGATGACCATCATCTGATGCCGCGACGCCGATGGCATTTCCGGCATATGTCATCCCCCCTTCCAAAGTGGCACGTCTTCCGGTGTAAAAGATCCACCACTGTCTGGCGTGAGGATTCCACACGATCTCCGGATCAGCCGAACCATTATAATTTGGATCTTGGAAATAGGCGTCAGGAAGTTCCTGTGCAGAGAGTGCCGAATTGATCAACAGAAATGCAACAATACAGATCTTTGCAAACTGGCTCACCGACACACTCATGGGCTCGTCTTCTTCCGAATGCGTTTCTTTGGAGTCGGGTTATCATCAGAGGACTTATCTTGCTCGTCACTTTTTCCCTGATGTTTTTTGGCATCCATTTCGGTTTGCAGGCCTTGATCGTTTTGCTGTCTCATCCATCGATCCAGCTCTGATGTGAGTCTTGTCTGTTCGTCTG
>JBGSVC010000582.1:0-9332 GCA_041753175.1 Planctomycetaceae bacterium | reverse complement strand
GACTCGACCAGTCCCCTGACAGAGTGGAGGAACTGTGTGGAATGCAATTCGCGCAAAAAAAGAACGCTCATCAAATCAGGGAGCGTTTCATGGATTGACCTTGATCTGTGGTCGCCGGTCACGAAGGTCTTATTTGAAATCATCGTCGGCGAATTCATCGCCGAAGTCGTCATCGAAACTGCCGAATTCGTCGTCGGAGAATTCGAGCGTTTCAAATTCACGTGACGACTGTCCACCCAGGTCTTCTTCGGCGGAGTCGAAGGAGTCGGCTTCAAACTCTTCGGAATCTGCAAAGCTTTCATCAGCGACGGAATCCTGCATGGGTTGGCGAGAGACGCCAGAGGTGCGAGAACCAGCCACGACGGGGGTGACGACAAACATCCAGACGTAGACGGGCAGCGCGACGAGGACGACAGCGCACAACAGCGTGATGGCGGCAATGATTTGCAGCATCATGGGTGCTTTGTCGGCATGCTCCAGCCACATCGTCAAGATGAGATAAATCAGGAAGCCGCAGGGGAGCCAGAAGAGTGATGCGGTCAAGGCAAAGGCAGAAGTTTTGCTCACTGTCGTGCTCACAAATTCACGGGAAAGAAAAAGCCCGTTCTGGTAAAACGGGAGGAATGGGCAAAAAGCGAAAGGCCGTCGCCCATCGGTCTATCGTAATCATTTATTTCGACGGATGACAACCTGCTGTTGCACTCAGAATGGGAATTGGTGCTCATTGTCAACTGATTCAATCGGAACGGTGGTTATGTCACGTACAATTCCTACGATCGAATCGCCCTGAGAGGCAGCCGGAGGGGCGAGGGGGGTGTGAAAATGATCTAGGCGTGGATTTCTATTTGTGATACATCGTTTTCGTGCAACGGTCTGAACGACCATTTTGGTGTGGCAAGCTCCTGAGGAAAAGGGGTTTGAAACAAATATTTTCACTTATTTCTGTTGTCGAGAAAGCCTCGCAATAGTCAGTCTGGGATCACAAGGACGTGGCCGAAGACGATTTACTCAATCCCGACGAAATTGAAGCTCTGCTGAGAGCCTCAGGTGCAGGTGCGCCTTCCAGTCCACCGGTTTCCAAGCCCAAGCCGCCAGCTCCCAAACCGTCTCCGGCTGCCAGTATGGGTGGCGGGGGTGGCATGCCGAGCGGGGCCGCTCAGTCAATTATCAGTCAGGCGGAAGCGGATCTGGCCGCGGCGCTGTCTCCAGGGATGAATTCTCCTCACCTGAAAAAAGGGGCCGAGGGGACCAGTCCATTCAACTTCCAGGAATTTAATCGAGGCGGTGTGGGTGCGGCTAAGCCGTCGCTGGAATTGCAGGCTTTGCAGGAAGTCGAACTCGATCTGCGGATTGAACTGGGACGCACGGAACTGCTCGTGGAAGAAGTTCTTGAACTCAAGTCGGGCTCGGTCGTGCCGTTGGATAAACTCGCCGGTGATCCTGTTGATGTGCTGGTCAATGGACGTCTCATCGCTCGAGGTGAAGTCCTCGTGCTCAACGACAATTTCTGCGTGCGGATTGCAGAAATTCTCACACCAGACGATTGAGAGGTGACCGGATGCGTTCTTGTCACGTGTTGTGTTGGGGCATGCTCATTTTGGCAGAAGTTACCGCGCTGTGCACGACGCAGGTGGCATATTCACAAGTCTCACCTTCACAAGTCTCACCAGGTCAGCCGGGAGGTTGGTCGGGTGGTCTTGAGATTGGGCGTCCGACGAGTGCCTTTCCTTCGTTAGAGCCCGATGCGACGCCGTTGCGCATTCCGATCCGACAACCCGGCAATCAAAACAATTCCCAGCCGAACACATCGACAACGAGCAATTCGCCGGTCTCGATTGTCTGGTCGATGAGCATGTTGGCGCTGATCTGTGCCAGTCTGCTGATTGGATCACGGATGATGAAAAAGAAAATGGGTGTCGGCGTTCAAACGATCCCTAACGAAGCGCTGGATCTGTTGGGTCGAAAAATACTTGGACCCGGGCAACAGATTTTTCTGATGCGGTGTGGATCGAAGATACTCGTTGTCGGGGCGAGTGCTGAAGGCCTGCGGACACTTTCGGAAATCACAGATCCTGTCGAAGTGGATCTGCTGGCAGGGTTGTGCAAAGAGCGTGATGAGCCTGCATTCGATGGACGGGCATTCTGGACGATGTTTTCTCGTTCCGACCAGTCGGGGCCTGGTCCTTCCATTCCCGTGATGTCTCCGAGTTCACAGTCGCTGGATATTGAAACTGATGATCAGGCGCCGCCGTTTGATTCGTATGGACGTTTGCGGGAAAATCTTTCCGAGCGGATGTTAGCAGATCGGATGGCTCCCGAACGTCAAAGTATACAGAGAGCCAATTGGGATCGATCGCGAGGTGAGAGTCGTGATTGAACACGTAACGAAAACTCTGCGAAGTGTTTGCGGATCGGCGATCCTGATGCTGGCGGTGCTGTTTTGTGTGGCGATGAGCCCTGAAGCGGTGCGGGCTCAAAGTGGCGTCACGCCGAATAGTCCATTTGATATTTCTCAAATCATGCCGACGCAGAGTTCGAGTGACTTGATGACGTCGGACTTCTCAACGATGGTCGCTACTCCGGGGCCTGTGGGAGTTGAAACGGGCATGAGTGGTTTGAACCCGGATCAGATGGTTTCGCCGGGAGGTTTGACATCGACGCTGAAGCTGCTGTTGTTGTTGACGGTGCTGAGTCTGGCACCTTCGATTCTGTTGATGACGACCTGTTTTCTCCGCATCGTGATCGTGATGGGATTGCTGCGTCAGGCGATGGGAACACAACAGCTTCCCCCCAATCAGGTGCTCATATCGCTGAGTCTGTTCTTGACGATGATGGTGATGTGGCCGACGTGGCAACAGTCGTATGAAGAAGGGGTCAAGCCTTATTCGGAATCGTCTTATGCGACCAAAGCAGATCAGCAGCGTGGACTATCGGAGGCGATCACGCGGACGCTGGGTCCGATGCGCGCCTTTATGAGTGAGCAGATATCACGGACAGGAAACGATTCAGCCATCTGGCTGTTTTGGGAGTATGAGCAACAACGCAATTCTGAAAACGGCATGTCGACTCGTCCGGCCCCCAGCCATTACGACGAAGTCCCTCTGACGATTCTGTTACCTGCGTACATGATGAGCGAACTCAAGACGGCATTTGTGATTGGCTTTCAGTTGTATTTGCCGTTTGTCGTCATTGATATGGTGATCTCGTCGATTCTGATCAGCATGGGGATGATGATGTTGCCCCCGGTGCTGATCTCATTGCCGTTCAAGATTCTGTTGTTTGTGCTCGTGGATGGTTGGACCCTGACCATCAGTATGCTGTTAAAAAGTTTTGCCTGACGAAACGCCATTGGTGTTGAGATATCAAAGTTATGACTCCAGAAACCGCGACCGAACTGATTCAAAACAGCGTGATGATCTCGTTGATCGTCAGCGCGCCGGTGATGCTGGTGGCGATCGTGCTGGGGTTTGTTATCAGTCTGATGCAGGCGGTGACTCAGCTTCAGGATCAAACGATCAGTTTTGTGCCCAAGATTGTCGCGATGGTTTTAACAGGCTTATATCTGTTCCCGTGGATACTCTCACAAGTCATGGATTACACGATTGAACTGTTTGAGCAGATTCCCAACATTCTCTAAAACGAGATTCTTTTAACAGCCTATTGAAATTCGACCTCGTGTCTTTCGTTTAAGACTCAAAAACGTCTGAACCCGGGCGTTTTTGATGATTCCGCCCTTGGAATCAAGCAGCCCTTTGAGAACATCTTTGGGCTGTCAAGAATTCACAGCCCAAAGAAATAGACTCTCGAAGATGCCCTTGACCCTGGATGCACTCACCGGTCAACTACTCGGCGAACCAGGAGCCGGTTTACTGCTCTCCTGGGCGATGGGGCAATTCTATGTGTTTTTGCTGGTGCTCGTGCGGATGAGCGGTCTGGTGGTGATCGGGCCGTTTTTTGGGAACGCGTCGATACCGCCGAATATTCGTGCTCTGCTGGCGTTGTGGCTGGCGATTTTGGCGTTTCCCAATTTGATCGGGACGATGCCCGTCGAGAGTCTGCCGGCGCCTCCATCAACCTTGCTGGATCTGGCGTGGGCGGTGTTAGGGGAACTCTTGATCGGTTTGTTTCTGAGCTTCGGGGTGATTCTGATTTTGACAGGTGTCCAGATGGCCGGCGACATGTTTGATCAACAAGCCGGGACGGCGCTTGCGGAGATTTTTAATCCGACCTTCAACAACAGCGCTGCTCCGACGGGCCAGTTATTGTTCATGCTGGCATCTGTCATCTTCCTGACGGCGATGCCTGTTGCCGGGCATTTGCAAATGGTGTTGATCCTGTTTGATTCGTTTCAGTCGATCCCGGTCGGTCAGCTTTTGCAGATTCAACAGGTCAGCGACGTGCTCATGGTCATTTTGCAGCAGTCGTTGAAACTCTCTTTGCAACTGGCTGCTCCATTACTGGCGGCGATGTCGCTGGTGAGTATGACGATGGGGTTTTTAGGACACACGGTTCCGCAGATTAATGTGCTCGTGATGGGCTTTCCCATCCGTATGACGTTGGCGTTAATGATTCTCATCATGACAGTCAGTGGGATGAGCCATGTGATTATCAACCACATCAACCACTGTCTGGATCTTCTTCACGTGTTTCTTTCCAGTTAGCAGCCTGATGACGAATCTGCAGGTATGGGGACGTCGTCGGTACAACTGAGGATAGACTTCACGGAAATGAGAGACGAATCGGCGTCTCTTGCAATGATTGAGTTACTTCGGATCGAACAGGACACTTTTTTCATAAGTCAATCCCATGGCCAGCGGCGATACCGGCGATAAAACGGAAGACCCTACAGACAAGCGTCGAGCCGACGCGCGCCAGCAGGGTAACATTCCCAAAAGCACCGACATCAACGGCGCGGCGCTGATGTTGATGGCTGCTTCGTGTTTATGGATGCTCGGTCCACGCATGGCGTTAAAACTCGGCGAGCTGCTTCAGGCCTATCTGGAAGGTCCGATGCCTCTAGTGCTGGATACCTTTGGAGCCGCCAAGGATCTGCGTGAGATCGCTTCGGTGGTCGCCGATATTACGCTGCCGTTTATGGCGCTGATGTTTTTAGCGGCGCTGGCGGCGAACATCATGCAGGTCGGGTTCGTCATGTCGACCGAAAGCTTGTCACCCAAATGGAATCGCGTCAATCCGCTTTCGGGATTTGGTCGTATCTATTCGATGGGAAGTCTGGTCAAACTTGGAACCAACCTGGGAAAGATCACGCTGTTTGGTGGTGTCTCGATTATGTTCATCACGTATCAGGTGGCGACCTGGGAATCGATGATGGAATTTGAGACGATGGCGTTTTTGTCGCTGATGTCCTGGAAGACGTTGCAACTGGCGTTCTGGCTCAGCTTTTGTTTGCTCTTCTTAGCGTTGGTGGACTACTCGTGGCAACTTTATAAACACGAGCAGGATTTGAAGATGTCCAAACAGGAGATCCGCGATGAGATGAAGAATATGGAGGGAGATCCGCAGATCAAACATCGTCGTCGTGAGATTCACCGTAAGCTTGCCACCGCGCGTGAACTCGGACAGGTTCCTCAGGCAGATGTGATCATCAATAACCCGACACACATCTCCGTTGCGATCGCATACAATCCGGAGAAACACGTTGCACCGATTGTCATTGCCAAGGGCAAAGGTGAAATCGCGATGCGAATCCGTGAAATTGCCCGTGAGTATAAGATACCCATGATCGAGCGGAAACCACTCGCCCGAAGACTGTTCAAAGAAGTGAAGGTCGGTCGGCCGATTCCTGTTGATCTTTATTCGGCGTTCATTGAAATCATGAGCTACGTCTATAAGGTGACGGGGCGAACGCCGGGGCAGTTTAAAAAGTAGACAGGTGAGTCTGTGATCGAGATTCGTCTGTTAAGCTGCTGCTGCTTCGGGTAGCGTGACGGAGATGACATTTTCCACGGGGATTTTCTCATCTCCGATTTTGACATACGCTTTGCCATCTTCGATCAGGGCCGCTGTCGCGGTGCCCGAGATGGTTCGACCGTCATCGAGTTCGGCGGTGATGAGTTTGCCCAGGTACGAGGCGGCCTGCTGCGTCTGGGAGGACGTGGATTGAGACGTCGTCAATGTTTTGAGTGTCTCGGAGTGTTCCAGTTTGGATTGCAGATCCCGAATTCCGGAGATCTGTCCCAGGAGTTCTTCGTTGGATGTTGGAGCTGTGGGGTCTTGATTTTGAAGTTGAGTGACCAGCAATTTCAAAAACGATTCTGCGTTTAGCGAATTGAAACCGGTTTCATTGGCATCGACAATCGGAATCGGTTTTCCACCTGGTGTGTAGGCGACATTTTCAACAGCCATGATCTCAATCCTTTATGATGACTTGCAATTACACAGCGATATCGAGTTGATCGGGTGACGTGATGGGTTTGACGGGAACAGACGAGATAGTGGACTGAGGACGGGCAGGTTGACGCTCCAGGGGATTGAATCCCAGATCTGTGGCGAAGTTCTCACGTTGTTGTTGCTGCTGCTGGTACTGCTCGTGATGCTGGAGATTTTGCTGTCCTTGATGGTCGCCAAACATCGAGTCTTTTTGTGGAAGTTCTATCTGGATCCTGTCGACGGTATGGCCTTGCATTTGCAAACTCTCTTTGAGTAAATGCAGATGTTCAAGGAGGAGTTTGTGGGTGGCGGGTTGCTCGGTTTGGATCACCGCGGTGATGGCCCCCCGATGAGTCGAAATGTCAATTTGCAACTCCCCGTGCTCTGGCAGATGCATGTTGATTTTCAAGACTTCTTGAGGCGAACCGGCTTGAGAGATGGTGTTCGCGACGTGTTGTACGAGATCCATCGCGGCTGCCTGGCGTGTCCCGACATTTTGAGACGCTGTCGATGCGACGCTCTGAGCCCCGCCAGGACGACTTGATGTTGTATTGGATGGTGTATTTATGGGCTGGTCCTGACGAAGAGTATCGGCCTTCACGTCTGTTGATTCTTTGGCCTGGTTGACGGGCGTCTTGGATAAGGCGACTTCGAGAGTTGCTGTTTCGGGATGAGGGGCGGTGCCTGTTGTTGCGTTAAAGAGCGCTGGCTGAGTTACTGGTCCTGTGACAGAAGCGTGCTCACCTTGATTTGAACTGTGTGGTGCTGATGCAGTCCCTTGAGGGGAATGCGTTTTTGCTGGTTCTGCTGGGTTCAACAGATTGAGCAGAGCCGCGATTTGTTGCAAGCCGGAAGACTGAGTGTCAGGAGATATCTCCGAGGAATCTGAGTTGTCGTCAGACGCGAGTTGCTTCGACGAGGATTCGTTTTGCCTGGGCTGAGTTGAGGTGATGATTGCCGTCAATGCTGCAATGACTTGTTCGACGTTTTTGGCTGGAGAGGAAGCTGCGTCTGGCTG
The DNA here is from genome assembly GCA_041753175.1 of Planctomycetaceae bacterium. Taxonomy (GTDB): domain Bacteria; phylum Planctomycetota; class Planctomycetia; order Planctomycetales; family Planctomycetaceae; genus SXPC01. Next base: position 1,924 of record JBGSVC010000582.1, on the reverse strand, counting down.
GGTTTGATTGAGGATGTTTTCGAAGACACGTTGCAATCCCTCCGGGACAGCGCCTTGGGGACTGGTCTCATTAGAGGCAGAGACACTATTTGACTGAGACGGTTGGGATTGAAGTGCCTGCTGAATCCTGGCCAGGATTTTGGTCATCGCGTTTTTCAAAGGCGTTGCTTCATTTTCGTCAACGACACTTGTGGCATCTTCAGGAATATCGACGGATGGTTTTTCGCTGGCTTGAGCCCGCGAGTGTTCTTCAAGAGAGGTCATCTTTGCTGGGAGATCTGAGGTTTTTAGGTGTTGATGATCGGCGCGTTCATCCGTGGTCTGGGCGGCTCGACGGGATGATTTCTCAGGCTGATGAGATCGCTCAGAGGGTTTTGATGGTTCACGTCGAGACGTCTCAGGTGTCTGGCGCGATGCAGAGGGTTGGCGATTGGCTTTTTGAAATTCATCGCGATAGTCGCGAGCCTCTTTCAATCGATCAGCGCTGGAAGCCGGCTCATCGGATGGACTGCGACTCAAGATCGAGTGAAGACTTCCAGCAGGAATTTGTCGCGCAAGAGTCATCGAACTAGTCCGTTTGGAGTTATAGAAAACAAGTCGTCAGACAGACAGGACGCCGTAAGAATTTCAAGGTGGCGACGCGACTGCCTGTCGCCCGAGAGCAACGTGCAGTGTCGCTGAGTTGCCCAGGTTTCCGGTTTTGACAGCTCGGGACGTCAAGCTGTAACGATTAGTCAGACATTCCTAATTAGTATCGGCACTTGGAGCCTGTGGCCTGACAGCATTTTCGGTCTGCTCGACCAAATCAGAAACCGGTTTGCCACGGGAGATCGCCAGAAAGATCTCTTCGGCGCGTTTGGGATCGACCGTTAAAAACGTTTCGAGCAATTTGGCGGCATCTTTTTCCGCCATCCCCTTCATGACGACGATCGCTTCTTCTTTGGTCATCGCCATCAGGTTGACAACCGCCACTTCCGGACGCATTTTGAGCAGGATCCCACGAGACTGATCGGCGGCTTCGGTCGTGATTTCGGCTTTGAGTGTTTCAAGCTGTTTTAGAAAACTGCTGCGCAACTGTTCGAGCATACCCCGTTCTTTGAGGACGATCTCCGACTGCTCGGCGATTGTGCGTTTAATCAATTCCAGTTCCCGTTCGCGATCAGTCAAACTCAGAATCTGTTTGGTGCGTTCGGCAATCAATTGATCGTTGGTGATGAAGGGCGTCTCATCGACTTCGGGTTCGGCAGCGGTTGGGGATGTCTCGTCTTTGAGGATCGCCAGGATTTCTTGAACGTTGGTCTGGGTTAAGGTGCCTGTGTAGGCAAAGTAGCCCAGTGCTGCCAGACCTGTGAGCACCATCGACACGCAGAAGACTGCAATCGCCATCCCGAATAATCTCATCTTTGACTCTCCCCTTGACGATGACGTGCCATCCAGGCTTCTTCCATTTCCTGATCAGCGACTTTATAGCCTTCTGCCAGATGTTCGTGATATTGTTCTTCCTTGAGGCGCTCCAAAGATTTCACTTTCGCTTCAGCGTCGGCCAGATTGAGACGAGCCTGCTCAACGTGTTTGGCTAATTCCTGGCGTTTGGCCTGTAACTGACGTTGTTGTAGTTGAAGCTGACCAAGATAAAACCGACGTGAGGCGACCATGCGCGGGTCGATCGTGCCGATTTGTGTTGACTGTTGAATCTCTTTGAGCATCGTCTGCTGGTCGTGTTGAATGTCTTCGATCTGGTCGAGCAGTTTTTGATCTTCAGCCAGTAATCGGCCGAGCATCTGCTGACAGGCATCACGCTCATGCGTGCGCACTTTCTGCAGCGCCAGAAGTCGAAACTGAAATTTCTTCATCGCAGATCAGGCCTTGCTTAAACAGGGAGCTTTCGAGAGGGTAACGAGGCACGCTGTTTTTCCAGTTCCGC
>JBGSVC010000581.1:0-25157 GCA_041753175.1 Planctomycetaceae bacterium | reverse complement strand
ATGGGACCAATAGCTCCTCTGCGTTGCTGGGGTTTCCCGCCCAGCTCACCAGATGCCGACAGACTTTGGCGCGTGCTTTCATTTCCTCTGGCAGGTACGCGACGGAAATCAGCGTGAGCATCTGAGCATAACGTTCCGCTGCGATGTAATAAGAAATGGCCAGTTCCTGATCACCTTGTTTTTCGGCCCATTTCCCGGAGTAAATGAGGAGTGAGAGCCCGGCGTCGAGGTCGAAATCTTTGCGAAGGACGGCGTCAAACGGGATGTCCATCTCTTTCCACGATGCTGTTCGCAGGAGTTCTTTGAGTTCTTGAGCTTCCTGGGCGAACTGAGTTGTCACATCCTGCAAGTTGGGATCGAGGTAATCCCATCCGTAGCATTCGACAAGAAAATCGTGGACCTTGTCGACACTGATCAATTTGGGTTTCTGAAGGTAATCGCGCTCAACGAAGACGCGTTGTCCGAGCATGCTGTCCCATGATCCGAGTTTGGCGAGGATGGCGGTCAGTTGGCGATCGAATTCACTTTCGGGGATCTTGTCGTTGCTTTTATCTGGCCGCCAGACGCCGAATCGATCTTGTATTTGACTCTCCCCGTATTGATAAACTTCGGGATAGGCTAACGGCACTTCAACGGTGCGCCACAACTGCATGGCCGCGAGAGATGCTGTCATCACAATCACAACCGCCGCTGCACTGGACAATATTTTCTGCCATACTATCTCACGCCCAAATGGGACGGCAAAACGCCACAGCATGATCAAGAACAGGGCAGCCACGGTGGGGAATGTCGTCAACCACAACGGCATTGCCATCACCTGCTGACTGCGAGTTGACATGATGATGAGCGCCAACGTTGAAAATGCCGAAAGGGCGATCGCGAAAATGAAATTGGGTGCATACCATGACCAGACGATCGCTATGGGCAGCGCGACTAAGAACAGACATTGGAAACATCGGGCAATCGTCGCCCAACGGTCCGCTTCCATGTGGTCGAATTCATAAGTGATAATCGCCCAATCCCAGGATGTGTAGCCTCGCCAGAAATGCTCCATGCCGATGAACAGGAGGATGCTCCCGAGGACCACGCCGAGAAACACACCGCTGAAGGTTTTGAGTCGACTCCACAAGATTACTCTCGGTGAGAGACCGCGTTCATCCCAAAACCGCCACATTTTCCCGGCGTGTTCCGAGGAGAAAGTCATCACGCCTGCCAGTGCGACAAAGCAACTGCCGGTCAAGTAATAGACATACCCCTCAACGACGGCGAAGGACTGCGTGTCATAGACAAACGAGCGAATCATCGGCTGAACCAACGCTGCGATCCAGACGAGCAAACCGCCGTAAATAAGTGGCTGCAGTTCGCGCAGGTGGAGCCAATTCAAATGCCTGCGCGTGGATTGAGCGATCGTCATCGGTCGTGTTTGACTCATCACTGTGCTGGCGCGACGTGGTAAGAGTTGTTGCAAATCCGCCATGCGATTGCTGAAGAATTCTTTATAGAGCAATCCAATGGCAGCCATCACGAGCGGCAAGCTGGAAAGAAGCGATCCCAAAAAAAAGTTTGAAAAATTCTGGTCATCAAAGAACAGATTTGCGATGTGAAAGGCGACCAGTGCCGAAAACAGCCATTGCCCAAACAGCAGGCCCAGGGTCAACAAGAGTGCAGAGTTAACTTTTCTGACGAGATGACTGCCGACCAGACTCCAGCCAACGATGTAGACGCCGATTAACAGGAACACAGAAATGGACGCGAGGGCATCTCCCGAGCCTGGTGAATCTGTGAACCATTCCAACGAACGAAATCTGAGAGTGACAACGAGGGCTCCCGAGATAAAAATCACGATCGCCAACAATGCCGTCATGGCGGCTGGCAAGATCACCTTGACGCTATTAACCAGACGCATGGAGAACCCATGGTGCACGGCGAACATCTCTTCGCCAGTTTCCCGCTCACCGGCGAAAAGGACGATAAAGGCGGTTGCTAAAAACAGACTCGCCAGCGTGAATGGCATCGAGATGATGATCATCGCCAAATCAGCACTGCGGCTATTGCGCTCGACCATCGCGACGCCGATGATGACCACCATCGCCAGAAGATAAAAGCAAAGCCACACCCATTTGAGCATGTTGAGGTCTTTGAAGAGCAATCGCTTGAGTAGAGGCCATGTTGTTTGCATTGCAATACCTGCTGGAAAGACTTCCAAGAGAAATCTCAGAAGAGAACTTTTGACACAGAGGACGTGGAGAATAAGTTTTGATTTAGGGGACCAATTGAAAAGTTTCAAATCTGGTTGCTATTGGTACGACCATTGAAGGAGGTCGATTGTGATCGCTGTCGATAACTGCCACGCTCCGAAAATAGGCGTTTAGTTCTTCATAAGTCATTTTGCCAATGGCGTCGTAGTCAGGAATTGGGGGCGGATGATCGAGGTCAGGAAGCACCAAAGCGCATACAGAGTTTTCGGAATTGAATTGAATACGACCATCATTTAGCGCCGACCATTCGTTTAGAAACTGGTAGGGGACAATATCTTGCTTTCGAGCGGAGAGGATTCTTTGTCCCATCATGTAATGGAGTCCTATAGGCTCGAATGTAAAATCCGTTGTCGCCGGGAGGTCGATTTCGAAGTAGTGGACGTTTGCGATGGTGGAATAGAACATTCCTTCAATCTCATTGAGCTTTCTACGGTGACTGAAAAGAGAGGTTTGGATCTGGGTTAACGAAAGGGGTTGCGGGTTGTTAAAGCGATTCAATATTGCCCACACAAGTCGCCCGGTAGCGATGCATTCGGCGACCATCATTCGTTCGGATGATTTCCAAGGGAAGCGATTACTAGAAAAAGAAAGATTATGAAAGACAAGGTTTCTTCCAAGAGTGCGTTGCGTTAACGCGGCGACGTTATCTTGATGAGATTCAAATTCTCTGAAGAAATGGTCGCGAGAATTTTCGTCGACCCGTAGCGTCGATTCCTCACTGCCGAATAATTCCAGATAGACTGGCACTTCCAACTGATGTCGCCAAGCAAACTTCAATAGCCGTTGCAATCGCCATTGTTCAGTTGGCAGGGAAGCAAACATAGCAGTTAAGTTGTTGGGCTCCTGGCTTGGTCCAAAACTTTCCTTTAGGACGTAGAACTGATACATTTGGCGGTACCAGAGTGTCGCTAATTCTTCGTTCGACAAATGATTAAATGGTCGCTGCAAAAATAGGTGAATATAGGTTTTCACCCGCTGTGCGGTCTGCTTCGGATGGCTCACCCAGCTAATTAGATTCTCTTTGAGAGTTGATCGAATCATAGCCGCTCCTCCCCAGTTAAGCCCCGACATCAATTCGAATTCTGAGAGTCGATTGATCGCAATATAGTAAGTCGCCGCCTCAGCGAGTTCACCAAGAGATTCTTGATACTTTGCCGCTCTGAGCAACAGGTCCTGGAACTTGAACGAGTCTTCTTGGAGCCAATAGATCTCGTCATATTCCTTGGAAAGCTGGTCGTAGCTTGTGGCGAGGACTAAACTCCGCAACTCCAGCGCGATCGGCTGTTGTTCGATCGTTTGTTGTTGCAATATGGGTCGTAAGTAGTTCCAGCCAAGACATGCGACCAGATGCTTTTCATAGCTGACAAGAATGCTCGAATGTTGGAGGTCTGCACTGCGTGTTGGCAGGATTTTTGTCGACAAGTCTCTGAACTGCCGGACGATTGTGGTTTCCCGAGAGGGCGGCTGATAAGTTGGTTCTTGTAGGAAACCTGTTGAGATCTCGTATGCTCCATTGCCAACTCGATGATTAGGATCGACATCTGGCACTTCATAAACACGAAAGAACGCCAGCAATCCGAGGTTGACCATCAAGGAAACACCTAACGAGCGGAAGATTGCCGCGTAAAACTTTCGACCAACCTCAGTACCAAATCGCTGATACGACTTCTGTAACAAAAGTCTCCAGAGGGCTAAGGCCAGAGGTCCCATCGACAGCCACATTGGGACATGGAACAAGCTAACGGTGATCACGGCATCGGCAATTAATAGCAGTTGAACGACAAGCCCAATAGAGAGCGCAAGGACAATACTAGTGAATATCATCGACAACAGACAGGAAACTGGTATCACAATCAAACAGATATATTCTGCTGTCAAGTACAAATCAATTTCTCTCCATAACGATGATGGCGGTCCATCTTGCCAGTACAACCCCAGGGTTTTTAATTGAAAGCGATCCGCCGGATTATGAGCACCGAACGTCAATTCGCTGATCAGATAGATGAATCCGCTGAGCAGAACAAACGGGAAATAAATCTGAAAGAACCGCCACAATCGGCTCTTTACAATGAGTTGACCGGAGAGTCCTCGATCATTCCAAAACCGGAACATCTTCCCTCGATGTTCCGGTGCGAAAACAAAGCATCCCGCCAGCAGAATGTACAAAACTGCGCTCCAAAGATAATATTCCATCAACATCGGAGATTTTCTTGTCAGAATCGGCTGCAGGCCGACCATGAAGCAGACACCAACTCCTAACCATATCATTGGCCACTGCTCACGTGCATGCAGCCATTGCCAATGCAACCACATTGCTTTTGGCCGTGTGTATTGCTCAGAATTTCTGCAGGATGATTTGATTACAAAAACTGAGGATGATCGACATTTCGTTGCGAAAAGTTGCAGGCTTTCTCTGAACAGAAACAAGCCACTTGCCGCCAACATAAGTGCAGCATGTGTCAAAACATTCAAAACCAAGTAAATGGAATGAACGACAGAACCCTCACTGGAGTAGTAAATCAGATCATCAAACACAAAAAGCTGACAGATCCAACTTCCCAGTAAAAAAACTAAAGTCAACAACAACGACTTTATTACCGACTGTGTATAGAAACTTGCGATCACGGTCCAGACGGCGAAAAACAGACTGTACATCAAAAAGTTGCGTGCGAGCGGAATCAGATTTTGAAGTCCCCCCTCCGATGCGTATCCAGTAAAAAGACCGAGTTCCGCGAGTATCCAGATCGTCAGGTAGATGACAAGAGTCAGTAGCGCAGATGAGGTCCACGCAAAGGCACCTTTGATGACCATGATCCAGGAAAGCGGGATTCCACGTTGTATGGGGAAATCCCAGATTTGCTCTTCTTTTTCGCCGCCGATAGACATCGCCAAAGCAGCCATTAGGTAAACACAACCGAAGGCGACGATGATAGGTGCGAGATCTTGATATTCAAACGTGGGGCTCTGGTAGCGAGAACGTATCCAGCCGTTGTACATGCTTATTAATACGACTACGACAAATAGCACCAGCCACAATGTTCTTAAGACTTGAAACTCTTTCCAGAATAATCTGAACATCATTGTCTTCATAGTTCTATCTCGAGATGGCGATGTGGATCGAAAAAAAGTTGGGTTTCGCGAGAAGAAAGTGATAGTCGATTGTTCTAATCAGCTACCGATTCTTCATACCTTTTCTTCAACGACCTCAACTGCCGCTGGTTGTTCCTGCATGAAGCAGATCGTGATGTCTTCCAGGGAGGGGGTGTGGGCGTTGATGCTGAGGACATTTCCATCACCTGCCCAGTGGGAGCGGAGGTCTTCGTTATCGGTGGTAAGCAGGAGTCGCCAGGTGCGGTCGCGGCGTTCGGCGTGGATGAGTTGGCAGTCCCGGGGGAGAGCGGGTTGGTTGAGGGTGACGTCGTGATAGGTCACCAGGACTTCCTGAGTTTGCTTTTTGATTGTTTCTAGTGGAGCAAAGAGTTTGAGTTCGCCTCCCTGGATAATCGCGACGTCGTCGGCGACGCGTTCGACTTCGCCGATTTGGTGGCTGGAGAGTAAGACTGTCCGGCCGGCGGCGACGTAGTCGACCATGCTTTCCAGGAATTCACGTCTGACGAGCGGATCGAGTCCGGAGGTTGGTTCATCCAAAACTAGAAGTGGAGGTTCGTGTGACATCGTCAAGCCGAGGGCGACTTTAGAGCGCATCCCTTTGGAGAGATTTTTGATTTTCTGAGAAGGGTCGACGCGATACTTTTTCATCCAGTCGTTGTAGCGATCGCGAAAGCCGGGGGCGTAAAAACCTGAGGTGAACCAGCCGATCTGATCGACCGTCATCCATTCATACAAAGGGGGTTTGTCGGACATGTAGCCGACGAGACGTCGGATGTCGCGGCCTTGCTTTTGGCTATCAAAGCCCAAGACCTGCGAGGTTCCGGAGTCGGGTTTGATGAGTCCCATGAGGATGGAAATGGCGGTCGACTTCCCCGCGCCGTTTTCACCCAGGAGGGCGATGATGCGTCCTGATTGGGCCTGGAGGGTGAGGTCTTTCAGGGCGGGTTTGCCTCGAAATGTTTTGCGGATGTTAGTCCAGGAGAAGAGAGCTGACATGATGAACCTCTTGATAGCACGGGTTGAATGAAGGGAGTTGTTGAAATGTCGTGGATTATGCGTCGATGGATTCCTGAATGAGTTGATGGACGATCTGCTTGATTTCGCGATTTGTTAAGCCGCTTTGCTGAGCTTCCTGAATGACTTGGGAAAAGCGTTCGGAGACGAGTCGGGCACGTTCTGACTGACAATGGGGGGGAGCTTTGGCGGTGACTTCGAGTCCTTCGCCACGGAGTGATTCGAGGATGCCTTCGCCGACGAGGTCGCGATAGGCTTTGGAAACAGTGTTGGGATTGACGGCGATGTGTGAGGCCAGTTCGCGCACGGAGGGGACGCGTTCGCCGGGGCGAAGTGATTTGGCGGCGATGGCAAACTTCACCTGCCGGGAGATCTGTTCATAAATGGGAACCCCGTTGTGGGGGTTGATCTGGAAGAACATGTTGTGTGCTCGCTGTACTAGAGAGATAGAACACTAGTATTGTGGGCGCTGTCAACAATGATGTCAAGCAGAATTCTCAATAAGTTTATTGAGCAGGCTGCGGAGTCAATGGGCTACGACACAGTGTTTCGCAAGATCCAGGTTTCGCAAGATCCAGTCGATGATGCCAGAATTTTGTTTGCGCCGATGAGAGGGTGTGGTAGGGTATCGGAGCGCTGAAAATCTGCCGTCATCATGAGAGTTGCGGCAGCAAGAATTCGAATTCGGGAGAGAAGACGGTGACAGGCAAGTTGATGATGCTGGTGTTGACGTTAAGTGTGAGCGTCTATGGAAGTGGATTAGATTTTTACTGCGAGAGTGACGCCAAGAACGATGAGATAACACGAGAGGAACTTCAAACACAGATCATTGTTGATCAAGCCGGTCCGGAGATCTTTCCAGAGAGTTGGCATACTGAAACAATCGCTGCGCAGGCGACGCTGCTGGCCCCAGCCGAAGAGGAGAAATCACAACAGATACTCAAGCAGGCCTTTCTCAAATACCCGGTGCGCGTGCTCAACGAAAATCTGAAGCAGGTCTATGTCGTGGGGAGGTTACAGTTCAGCGGAGTGGCGGCGGGGGGGACAAATTCTCGGACGGTGGTGTATCTTTGCAACGACGGTCGATCAAGTGTCAGCGATCTTGAACGCGTCTTTCATGCGGAGTTTTCGAGCATCCTGTTGAGGAACTTTGACCATGTTTTCGACCAGTCAAAGTGGAAACAGGTCAACCCTGCAACTTTTTCCTACGGAGCCGGTGGGGTGGAGGCGATTCGCACAAACAAGCGATCAACGCGCATTGATCCCACTTACCATGAAGCAGGTTTTCTCAATGAATATTCCACGTCAGACCTGGAGAACGACTTTAACAGCTTCGCGGCTCAGCTTTTTATGACTGAGAGTCAATTGTGGGAGCTTGCCGAACAGTATCCTCGCATCCGTCAAAAGCTGGATTTGAGCATCACTTTTTTTGAGTCAATCGATGCCTCATTGACTCGAGATTATTTCCTGACGCTCAAGGGTTTTCAAAAAAGCATTGAATGACATGACTGTTATGAAGTTCCCTTGGGGAAGAAGCATGTGACTATAGGAGTGAGTCATTAATTTCCACCGCGTTGAAATCACTGAAACCATCTGCGCACGATCACGCAGTAAAAAGCAGGGAATATCTATGGGCGACTTTGAATCAGATTTTTTCGGTTCTGTTCGCTGATCATCAGTCACAATGATGGTGGCGATGCCAGTGGGAGCGTCGGGGGCCGAACTCGATGAACAAACCTGGTGGTGGGGGTGGAGGGTAGGGGGCAAAGACGACTTCTGTATGGATGGGAGCAGGGCGGACGATGACAGGAGGCTGAGCCGTGGAAAACTGGGGGCTGGACTGGGCAGCGATGAGGACACGATCAGAAACGCCGCTGGATTTGAGCATGATGACATCGTTAGGGGAAAGGTTGAAACGTCCCCCGCGTGATTGAATCATACCGATGATGACATCTTCCCCGACGCCCGATTGTGACATCGCGACAAGATCGTTGTTGGTCAGGGCCTGCTGAGCCTGTTGAGCATAGTGTGCCTGTGAGATCGCGAAATCACGTTCGTCACGAGCATCCTCGGCATCGCCAATAAGTCCGCCGGCCAATGCACCGGTGGCTGCTCCAATGAGTGCGCCTCCTCCGGGGTGGCCATTGTGTCCGCCGATCGCCGATCCGACAATGGCCCCAAAGCCAGTGCCGACCAATGCCCCGGTCTGGGCGCGATTCATGCCCGCACACCCGGAAAATGTAGTGGCCGAAACACTGATAACAAGCGATAACGCGAAGCCCGTGAGAAGGTTGTGGCGTCGCATGGGTCTGCTCCTTGACCTGAAAAGGGTCGTCAATAACATCCGTATCATCCCTATTATCGGTCTAAACCGCATCATTGATCAAACTTTGTGTGATCGAAATAAGTTCTCACACGTACGATGACAAAGACGGGCGTGGTCCGGGGGTCCATTCAGGGCGAGGGATGTTAGACGAAAGGCGCAGTTCGTGATAGCCGAAATCCAGTTGTCATTTTTACAATTTATTCGGGGATGGGATCGTCGCGGTGGACATCTTTCCCTTCCCAGTTGGCGGTATCGGTTTTGGGGTCGTAGGTGAGGACACGATGGGCGCTCCCTGGGGCGGGGGGGAGGTCGATGGAGGGGACTTGTTGTCGCAGTTCCGCGATCACTTTTGCATAGCCAGGGTTATCGATCTGGTTGTTCCATTCCTGAGGATCGACTTGGTAGTCATAGAATTCTTCCGAGCCATCCGCATAATGGATGTAGCGAAAGTTTTTGGTACGGATGCCGTGATTGCCCTGATTGTGAGAGGTGATCGCTGGCCTTGCGCGTGGCGTTTGATCGTTTGTGAGTTGAGGTCTCAGAGAGAGTCCTTCCAGGTCATTGCGTGGTGGCAGATGACAGAGATCGATGAGGGTCGGATAGATATCGAGTAGTTCCGCAGGCTCGGCAACCCGTCCGCCCTCGCTGACACCCGGACCTGCAAAGATCAAAGGGACGCGGGTGCCATCATCCCAGAGAGTATTTTTTCCGGAAATCATTTTTTCGCCCAGATGCCAGCCGTGATCTCCCCATAGAACGATGATGGTATTATCGTCGAGGCCTTTGTCTTTGAGTGCTTGAGTGATTCGGCCGACTTGTGCATCGACGAAACTGGTGCAGGCCAGGTAGCTGCGGACGAGATTGCGCCACTGGTTATTTTGCTGCAGCCAGGAGAGGCGTGGTTCGGGGAGACGCCAGTGGAGATACCAGGAAAACCGGGGTGTGTCGTCGCGATCGTCCATCAGGACGGGAGGGAGGATGGAATCGTCGTCGGGATAAAGGTCAAACCATTTTTGCGTCGCATAACAGGGGACATGAGGGAGGAAGAATCCTGCACACAGAAGGAATGGCTGCTCGGGGTCTGAATTCTGGATTTGATCGACGGCCCAACTGGCGACCTGATAGTCGCCTTTATCTTCATCTTCATGTGGAAAGACCCCCCAATCCACGAGGGGATTATTTCCCATAGGGGTATTGCCGACGAGTTTTTGAGTCGGCCTGGCTCCAACGCCTCCAGCGTGCCCCCAGACATCGAATTCGTGATCGCTGTCTTTGTTGTTGCCGCGGATCGAGTGATAGATTTTACCCGTTGAAAGTGTTTTGTAACCGTTGTTATGAAAGTGTTGAGGGAGTGTGACGCGGTCTTTCCAGTCGTCGAGTGTCCGAAACCAGGGGGACAGGCCATAGATGCCAGTGGTCGTCGGGCGGAGGCCGAGCATGAGACTTGTACGCGAGGGATTACACAACGGCGCCTGGCAATGGGCATTGGTAAAGACAGTCCCGGAAGCGGCTAGAGCATCGATATGAGGCGTCTTGGCGAGGGGATGTCCACCCAGACAACCGATCCAGTCGTTTTGATCATCGATGGCGATGAAAACGACATTCGGTTTTTCAGCGGCGTCAGCAGATTGACTGGTAAGGAAGATTGATGATAGCAGCAGAGTCAGCAAAGTGAGTCGCATGAGTGAATTCCAGAACAGGATGAAAGTGTTGGGTTGATCATGTTGGGTTGAACGTTGTCGTTACTGGTCGCGAAGAGTTTGCAAAAGTGTTTGAAGGTGTTTGATTTTTTCGGGATGCTGGTCAGCCATGTTTTGATGTTGTGTGATGCCGTCATGCAGATTGTAAAGTTCGACGGGGGAATTGTTGAGAGAGTATCCACGTTGCTCGTCGAACCAGGCGGGCACTTGAGAGACGCCACCGGTTTTATGATTGATGAGGAGCCAGTTCTCTTCTCGGATGGCGTATTGATGGGGCTGCGTGTTGTGAATGATGACCTGTCTTGCGGTCGGTCCAACGCCTGTGATGAGAGGGAGCTGATTGAGGCTGTCCCGTGCCTGACCGGAAGGGATGGGGGCCTGCGTAATCGCAGCCAGAGTTGCGTAAAGGTCGATCTGACTGATCAGTTCGTCGGATGTCGTATGGGGCGGGATATGACCTGGCCAGGAGAGAATCAGCGGGACACGATGACCACCTTCCCATAGATCTCGTTTCAGGCCACGTAGGGCGCCCATGCTGTAGTGGTCGTAGTTTTGAATGCGGTCATAAGCATAGCGTTCGGGGCCGTTGTCAGCAGAGAAAATAATCAGGGTGCTCTCGAGGAGGTTGGATTTTTTGAGGGCGCCGAGGACTTCGCCGACGGTATGGTCGGTTTGCACCACATAGTCGCCATAAGGACCTGCCTGTGAAGTGCCGAGAAATTCCTGGGTGGGAACAATGGGAGCATGGGGAGACGTGAAGGGCATGTAAAGGAAGAAAGGTGTTTGAGTCCCCTGACGTTGCTCGATCCAATGGACGGCTTTTCGAGTGAGAGTCGGCATAACGTCAAAAAAATCCCACCCCTCGACCATAGGGCCGGGGCGCGCTTCCCAATTGCCTTCAGGAATATTTTTGGGTTCAACGCGATCGATCGAAGGTGCCGTGAGGACGCGATCGTTTTCGATCCAGGCATAAGGGGGGAAGTTAGGAACATCATCACCAAAGTAGCTATCAAAGCCATGAGCCAGAGGACCGTCGGGGATCGGGCGGGACCAGTCGAAGTCGGCCGGTGAAAGACCTTTTAGATTCTGGTTGGTACGAATCTCATTCCAGTTCCAGCCCAAATGCCATTTCCCGATACAGGAAGTCTCGTAGCCTTGTTGTTTGAGAAGTTCGGGGAGCGTGAGTTGAGCCGCGTCGAAAACAGAGGGGCCAAAACTTTGCACGATGGAATGAAATTTCCGCCAGTGATATTCGCCTGAGAGCAAAGCATAACGACTGGGGCTGCAAATGCCCGATGAGCTGTGGGCATCAGTAAAACGTCTGCCGGAGTTGGCCAATGAGTCGATATGAGGAGTTTTGATTTTCTGGCTCCCGTAACAGGAGAGATCCCCATAGCCGAGGTCGTCGGCGTAGAAAATGACAATATTCGGTGTCTGAGCAGCGAGTGGGCAGGGAGATAAGAAAATAGGAACAGCCGACAACAGGATATTTGTTGAGAGAAATGCCAGAAGAATTCTCATAAGGGGACTCGATGTTGACCAAAGGATTGGAAAGTAGCTGAAGGAGGGCTTAAAATACGAAGTCAGATCATCACGTCAGTGAGTTCGGGCGTGAACTGTGGAAACTGTGTCTTCCTAACATATAAAACATTGCAGATGAGTACAATCAGTTTCGCACAATATCCTCCTTCGAGTCAGTGGGTTGCGGTCTCGCTGGGCCTGCCAGATCTGAAAATCTGGGCGTTCGTGAAACCTCCGACGTTTCCACAAGGGATTGTGTTTCATATTCCTGCAGAGATGTTTTCTCATCCGGAGGCGGGGCGCGTCTTGAGTGTGCGCCGCATGATCGGGGCAATCGGTCTGGACCCGGCGGGATGTGCGCAGTGGTATTACCTGGGTCAGATGCTGGAAGGGATGGGGGGCGCAAATCCCTTATTGGATTATCCGGTCCCCCCTGCTGGTGAAGGACTCGATCCGATGATCTACGTGACCTTTGTCGGAGGCGGACAGGGGTTTTCGAACGCCGGGCAGACACTCGCCGGGCAGACACACGCCGGACAGACACTCGCCGGAAAGACGATGCCCCTGCAGGCTGAAGCGGGAATTTCGGGCGGAGTCGGCCAGGAGGAGTTGTCGCCAGAATTAATCCAGACATTGTTTGCGAATATGGAGTCAGACTGGCGGTCGATTTATCACATGGAGAAAACGTTAGCGGGAACGCGGAAGCAACTCGATGGCATTCTCGGGCGACTCAATGGATTGAATCGAGACTTGCGACCCGAAGAGCGATTGGGCGCGTCTCAACTGGATCAAAAAGAGTGGCAGGATGCACGCCGTCGTTTGCGTGATCTGGCGACCAATGTCGCCCGCGTGATGAAAGAGCACGACATGGGAGTGACCAGTGGAGCCGGTCAGAAGCACCGCTTTGAAGAGATCTTCAACACGTATGTCGTCCCTCGAGTTCCGTTTCCGGGAATGCAGCAGGCGTTTCGTGAATTAGAAATGCATCGCAAATTACTGTCCAATTTGCAAAATCAGATCACGACCGTCATGCAGCAATGTCAGTCGGATGGAGAATCTCGAGCACAGAATATTCTACGCCGTATTCAAGATGCTGCACGCAATTCGCGTTCGAAGCGTTGAGATGACTATGAAGTGAGTGTTACCTCCTGATTAATCATCCTCCGGAACCTGAGACGTTTTTCGTTACGGTTACTGGCGACGCCGCAAAGTGGGAAACAAACGGAAAAAAACGACCAAACGCCGTCACGGATACACGCAACGCGAACAAAAAAATAAAAACCCCGAATGCCAGGGGCACACGGGGTTCTTGATCGGAATCGAATTGAGACAGGGAAGTGAAAAAAAATGGGCACCGGCATGATACCGGTGCCGCGGGGAAACGTGTACGTCCTGATTTGCGAGGGGGGATTGGGAATGCATTTCAGAACGACCACGCGAAGAGGCGGTGATCTCCAGGTCTGCAAGAAAAAACTTGCAAACCTGGTGAGTGTCAGATTATTTGCTATCGGCCAGTTGCACAGTGGCTGGTGTCAACTGTGGTGTCTGAGCGATGGCGTTGTTGTTCAGAGAATCTGATCCTTTCAGTGTGCGGGCTTTCCAACCGGAGGCTTGCACGATTGTCGGGAGTGGGTTTGAAGGGGCTTGTGTCTCAGTCGCGACTTTCGCAACTTGAGTTTGTTGGGGAGCAGGAAGTTGGTTGTTGTTGAGAGTGTAGTAGCCGCCGCGAACCGGAGCCTGTGGAGCCCGAGGAACGGCTGATGGTGCAGAAGCGGGCATCACAGGAGCAGGTTGTTGAATGTAACCGGAGCGAGTGTCAGCAGGCTTTTGTGAGGTTTTGTTGGTGTTCGGTGTTTCTGCTTTTTGGAGGAAGTTGGGATCAGGCTGTGCCGCGGTCGCAGTGCCAGAAGCATTGTTCCAGGGGACAAATCCGTAGGCAGTTTGTGTGCCGTAGGGTTTCATCTCGTAAGTCGTCACAGGGACTTGTGCGACTTGGACTTCTTCTTTCCATTCCATCACTTGAATCGCGACCTGTCTTGTTTCAGTGATTGGAACCTGTTTGGCGACGGTATAAGAGACTTCTTTGGTCGACGGAATGGCAACCATACGTGTGGTGGGGATTTGTTGAGCAACGACGTTGGGAACGTATTGACGACGGGTGACATAGTCGGGTGTGAAAGCACTGCGAACCGAATACATATTACGATTCATCCATCCCAGAAATGACGGGCGGTTATCGTACTGACACGAAGAGATCTTGGGGCGGCATTCCGTGTAGGTCTGCCATTGGCCCATGTCAACAGTACGGTTTTGATACTCGGTGACAGGTTGATAACTGACCTGTGGAATTTGAGCAGTACGTTGTTCGTATTGCGTTTGATAAGTCGTATATTGCTGATCCTGCATCACAGTTTTGTATTCAGGTTTGCGAACGACCTGCTTGACTTCTTTGTACGTCGTTTTTGGTTCGGGTCGATAACAGATGTATTGGGTTTGTGGAACGCAGACCGTGCCAGGTTGTTGAGCCGCAGAGGCTGTCTGATAGTTGGCGACTGAAGCCGTTTGATACATGGGGGCAATCGATGCTGACTGCGCACATGAGGAACAGGGATTGGCAGAGGGCCAGAATTGTGCGTTGGCCGGGATGGCCAGTGAAGCGAAGGTAGCGGCTGCGGTCAACCAGGCTAAGCCGCGAGTTTTTGTAAAAGACATGGTAGGAATTCCTGTCGTCAGAGACTCGAAAAAGTTGTTGCGGGAAATAACTTGCGGTCGCTGGGGGGAATCAGTCTGCCGACATAAGACGTTGTGGTTGCCAACTGAAATCGTCGGCGAGTGGCAGGTCTGACTGACGTCCGTTAAGTGCGGGGGGTTTGTATGAAAAACAGAAAATTCAATCAAGATCCTCGTTCAAAATGCCGATAGAGGGTTGCAAAAGTTACACGGAGGCGTCGGGATACGACGTGTGTCAGAGGGCTTACGTTGGTATGCCAGAAACGAAAAAAACGCATTCCGACTCGTGTCAGAATGCGTTTTGGAATGCAAAGTCAAGTTGCAGACTAAACGTCAATCACCTTTTCCAGGACCTTTGCGTCCCCCTCCATCACCGCCACGATTGCCCCCGCCGGCGTTTCCGGATCCGGGGTTCGTGCCTTTAACATTGCCCCCGCCAGGCAGAGCAGGTGAGGCAGTCGGCTTGTTGCCCCCACCTTGCTGAGCAGGAGATGTTTGGGGAGGAGTCGTTTGTGGGGCTTTAGCAGGTGGGTTAGGACGGGTCTGCGGTGGAGGAGTAGTTTTTGGCTGTGTGTTCACAGGCGATTTCGCAGGTGGTGTGGTTTTCGGAGCGTTGCTGCCAGACGGAGGAGTCGTGGCTGGCGGATTATTAGGTGTTTGAGTCTCTCTTTTTGGAGGCGTTGTTTGCGGATTGCGGTTGGGATTGTTAGTGCTGTTGGGTTTGTTTTGGTCAGGAAGCGGAACGGCGTCGTTGAGTTCACGACCTCCCGCTGGGGGGTTGTTGGGTGAGGCGTTATTACCGGGTTGATTGTTGCCGGGTTGATTATTTCGAGGTTGATTAATGCCGGGTTGATTATTGCCAGTCGGGGGCAGATTATTGTTACGATTCATACGTCGGTTGGCATCGGCAGCAGGCGAGTTGCCATTATCGGGAACATTAGCTCCGCCCTGACGATTGGTGGTGCCGGGGATATTAGGAGTTTGATTGGCAGGAGGGGTGTTGTTGTTGGAATTAGGGTTGGTCGTATCTTGTTGTCCGGGGACAGGTGGCAAGACGCTGTCAAGATTTCCACCGCGACGATTCTGTCGACCAGGGTCGTTGGTATTTGAGTCGGCGTTGTTATTTTGGGATTCGTTCATCGATCGGATGGGCGAATCGGAATTACGATTTCCGCGATTCGGAGTATTGGCAGGATTTTGGTTATTGGAAGAATTCTGACTGTCAGCATTTCGACTGTCAGTATTTTGTGATTGAGCATCCGAGTTGGCAGTCGCTCGTGGCGGAGTATTCAGGTTATTGGGAAGATCGTTGGAGTTTTGTTGCATAATTTCTGGCAAGTTCAACTTAAAAGTTTCCCGCCGTGTGACGGTGTCGGAGTTGCCAGCGCCCCGGTTGTTATCTCTGTTGTTACCAGAGATGTTGGGTTGGGTATTATCGGCAATCGCTTGTTGTTCAAACTGACGTCGATTCTGAATGCTGGTTCTCCAGTTTTGATTGCGATCCTGAAATCGATCACGTTGTTGACTATTCACCGGCGTGAAATTAAACGGAATGTTATTGAACATGGCGTTTTGGCCGCGATTATTGAGGCTGGTCGCAATAGCGGCATTGGTGATTAACGACAGGTCGTTGTTGTTATTGTTGTTGCGATCTCGGAACTGACGGTTGAAATCCTGTTGCTCGCGGAAGGTCGCAGAGGGGCGATAATCAGGATGATCATTGTAATAACTGTGCCAGTTTTGGAGTCGTGAGTTATAGTTATTGCCATAAACAAAGTTGTTGTAGTTCAGAATGGGATTGTAAGAGAAACCACGATTTCCCCCTCCAAACCAAGGCTGGTATCCGATCTGGGCATAACGAGGGCCGTAATAATTGCCGAAGGCATAGTTGTTGTAGCCAGGGCGAACGAAGAGGTGAATCAGCAGATTGTTCCACGAACTCAAAGCAACATTAGGCCGGTATTGCCCACGGTAGTTGTTGTAATAGCCGTTGCGGAACGCCAGTGGGGCATAAGCCAGACCGCGGTTGTTGAATCCATAATCCCAGTAGCCGGCGTTGTAAACATATCCTGCAGGAGTGTATTGATAGCTGGCTGGCGTCCACAGATAGTTGTCTCGGTAGTTAGACCAGTATCCGGGAGTCCATTGGTAGTCGTTGCTTTGATAAACCCAATTTCCTGGGACATAAAAGCAGTTGTCGTTGGGAGCAGGACTGCTGGGCCCTTGTTCGAGGGTCGCTGGTGGCTGAGGAAGGTAAGACAGTTCTTGTGAGTCCTGACTGACCCACATTCCGGGAACCCATTGATGTCCACCAGAGGCTTGCGTCCAATAGCCGGGAAGCCATTGTCTGCCGGGGGGGATGTCTCGCCAGACACCGCTGATCCACAGGAAGTCGTTGATATCATTATCAAATGCCCAATATCCCGGGATCCATTCTATATTGGAACCTTCTGGCATTTCTTCCGGAGGAACCTCATTGATCGGTTCGGGAGGTGTTTGAGAAATTACAGGAGTCGCTTCCTGGATGGCAGTATACGGCGTTGCAAAGGCTTCATGGAGAGGACCTTTGGTATAAACTTCAATGTTCTCATCTCCGCCTTGGGTGCGCGGTTGTGTTTGTGGAGGGTTGTCGGCTGATGAGGCTGTTACACCTGTGCTTTGTCCATAGCCAGACTGAATTTGATCAGGACCGCCGTCCAACTGTGAAACAGGCTTGGCTTTGGCATCTGCGGGAAGGGGTATCGTGACAGAAGACGGTGGCTGATTGGTCGGTTCCTGAACTGTTTGAGCCGGTTGGGCCGCGTCTTCAAATGATGTCGACCCTGCTCGTGAGTGGTCTGAGTCATTGTGTTCAAACACAGCCGTCGCTTGTGCCTGCACATAGGCAGGAATGGTCACGCTCAATCCCAGCGCAAGCAGGCTGCGATGGAGAGACGAACTTTTAAAACGGAAATTCATGTGAAGGACCTTTGCCGAGCGTGTTGTTTGGAGATGACGGTCAAGACAGTCCATGTCGCCGTGATCTGTTGGGAATGTCGTGGGTGGCTACCTTCTTGGGCACTGTGGGCACAAACAGTTGTGTCGCAAAGGGGATGCCGTTCAGTGAGCAATAGGTCTAACCGCAAGCTCTAAGGCTGCTTATGGCGGTTATTGGATCAAACCAACAAGCGATCGAAGAAGGAGCATTGATTACCATCGCGGGCTGGATCAGCGGGATGCCCGTTGAGAGTTCAACGTCTGATCGTTGAGCCAACACCCGAGGTTGATCGATTCAATGGTTTGCTATGGGGGTCACTTTGCGTGTGTATCTGTGCAAACAACGCGCTCGTAACTCAGATTGCTGGAATAATCGTTACAACGCTTCTTTTTTTCTGTCATCGATCATCAGAATTTTCGTTAACGTCCCCCGTGTAAGAACTAAGGTTTGAAGTACGCAGTTCAACGCATCTGCTGTGTCAAATGTTTTTTTGGAAATGGGGCGGGAAATGTCTTCAGGGCAAATTTGCGAGCAGACAGTTCTGGAACGTGAGACGGAACTGTTTATCGAAACTCAAACGATCCAAACACCGACAATCCAAACACCACCGTTGACAATTCAAGACGCCATGCGACTGGCACAGCCCGTCCGCTCGGTGACTTCGACATGCAGCCAATGTGACAATACGACCCCGTGGGGGAGTTCATTATTTTGTCCGAACTGCGGGTATTATCCCCAGCTCAAAAAATTCATCCCGATCGAGCAGCGTCAATCCAGTCAGCCTGAGGAAGAGGCACTAATCAGTGTCTGGGAAGTCTGGAAGTCAGTCCCCCCATGGGCCTGGCCGATGGTGATTACAATTCCTGTGATGGCGATTGTGGATATCACGCTGGCTGTCTGGTTGCGGGAAACAGCAATCCCCAGTGAACTAGGGATCTTACAGGTGATCGCCGGCTTGCTCATTTTTGCTCCGACACATTTTTTTGCGTTCATCAATAATGTCGCAAAAAGTTATGATCTCAAACCTTTGGATGTATTTCTCAACCCCAAACTGATCTGGGCAAAGATGATTGCAGATCTGCCGCATATAAGTGGTCCGGTGAATCGGGCCGCGATTTCATTGGCAGCCATTGCGTTTGGGGTATTGTTTCTGGGAGCGATCAACCTGGAAAGTTTACTGGACAATCCACCCGTCAAAAAGAAGCCCAAAATGAGTTTACTCTCGATGGTCACTCAAGCCAAAATTCCTCAGAGTTCCGACATGACGATGGCAGAAGCATTGGGTGAATTTGGCGACAAAGCCGCAGGCGATCTGGAGGGTGGCGGCGGTGGTAATTCAAATGGAGATTTCGGCGATATTCAAGAGTCTGTCTCGTCCGGCCAAGGCGCAGGGATGGGAGTAGGAGAGGAGATAGGCTCTGGAGAGTCTGCCCAGACAGGATCTGATCAAGCAGACGCAGGGTCAGGCCATAATGGTGGAAATGCTTCGTCGCAAGATTCAACTGGAATGGCAGCAGATGCCGCCTCAGGTGAGGCTTCGAATCCTCCTTCAAACGGACAATCAGAGAGTACCAACGCAGACGGAGATACTGCTCAACAGCAAGCCGGTTCAAAAGCATCACTATCGGGATTGGTCTCAGGCCTTGTCAACAAACCCGAGAAGCCGGAACGCATCTATGATTTGGAGGCACCGCAAAACACCGAGCAGGCGCGTTGTGTGATCATCGGGTTCAATCTCAACATGCAACAGCATGTCGCGTCATTGCTCGTAGCCGAGTTACAGCATGGCCAATGGCAATATACAGGGACGTTGGACAATGTCCAATTGAACGCCGAGCAGGAAGAGCGCTTCAAGCTGGCAGCACGTCAATACCTTAGAAAACGTCAGGTCGTGCCCGCACCGGGTCAGGCGTTCTGGATGACTCCGGGGCTGGAATGTCTGATCACATTTGAAGGACGAACGCCCAGCAAACGTTTGATTCGACCAAAACTCGATCAGCTTCTGTTTTCAGTCGACGCCCGCGATGTCCAGTAACCATGGCCGATTTCGACCATGATTCATCATGAGAGCGACAAAGCGATCACACGCCTCGTTTACCTCCAAAAGTCTGAATGTGCAGGCGGTTGGAAATCTGGAATGCGTGTGGCAGAGCCAACGGAATAAGCCATTCCAGGTGCGTTTTGAGTTCTTCAGGACTGCGTGACTGAGGCATCAGATACACACAGGAATTGCTCACCATCGGCAGATCGTCCAGATAAGTCAGGACGTCTTGCAAGTCTTCAGGATGGTCGATGACAAACTTCAGTTGATAGTTGTAGTCAGACAAAAATCTGGAGACGACATCAGGTCGGAAACGTCGGGCATCGTGTCGGCCCTGCCAGCCGGTCTGTTCTTCGGGCGTTGAATTGGCCAGCTTGGGACTAATCGACATCAGGTCGCAAACAACCGGGCGATCCACGGTGCCTGCGGTTTCTATTGTGATGAAGTGGCCACGGTCTTTGAGCTTTTCGGTCAGTTCGACGACATCTCGCGACAGCAACGGTTCGCCACCCGTCAACACGATATGTTCACATTCGAAACGAGAAGCTGTCGCGACGATATGATCAATCGGTTGATGCTCACCTTCCGGAGCCCAGGAGGTGAACGGCGTGTCGCAAAACCAGCAGCGAAGATTGCAACCTGAAGTGCGGATAAAAACCGAGGGAGTGCCCGTCAACAACCCTTCCCCCTGGAAGGAGTGATAGATTTCAGCAATTCTCACGTGTCGATCGGTTTCCTGGCGTGGATGTCAATGGGGCAACAAGACAGACAACAGGCTCTCAGACTTCCATGCCGGCATCTTTGACAGACTGAGCGTCGACCATTTCCAGTATATTTCCAAATGGGTCGGCGGTATAAATCGATTTGGTACCGTCACGGTGCAGTTTAAGTTCTCCATAATTGCTGGCTTTAGGAGTTGAAAAGCCCAGATGAGGAGGGTGTTGCTCAGGGAGCACAAACGCGACATAAATATTGGCAAAGCGCAACAAAGCCCAGGTCTGGTCTTGATAAGTGATTTCACACGCAAACTGTTCGCGATACCAGGAGACTGCCTGTGCAATGTCGTCGACTTTAATGGCAATATGATGCAGGGCGTCCAGATGATCTTGATGCATAGTTATTTCTCCGACGGTGCGGCTTTCAAGTTGAGCAATAACGACAAAACTGGTACAGACAAATATCCTTCTGATCTTTTATTGTAACTGCTTTGTGTCAGATGGAAACGCCCTGCAGGAATCCGCAGACCAATTTTATCTCGACGCCTGTTGACAGACACGTTGGAGATAATGATGTTGGTGAGGCGTGTTAAACACAATGTCTTCAAGGAGTGAGCATGCAAGAACTGCTGGAAACACTGCTGGACTACGCACAAGAAAATGCCATGAAGATCGTCTGGGGGATCATCATCGCCGGCATCGGATGGTACTTTGGACGTCGGCGGGCACAAGCGAGTTGGAAAAAACAGCAATTTCTCAACCGTTTGAACATCTCATTAAACATGCTCGATGCCGGGACGCTCAAGATTCGAACATTAAGCGAGAAGACCTGTGAAGACGTGTTTTTGAACCAACATGCCGCAGAAGTCTTAAAACGATATGCATTAAAGACAACTCAAAACAATCCCGTGATCCCTATTCCAGCCAATGAAGTCTGGTTTTTTCTCAATAGCGTGCTCAATGAAATTTCCGAGCAGTTCGCTCAAGGGCAGATCCGCAAAGACCTCGGGATCTCCGTTCAGGAAGCAGAGTATTTGATCTGCCTGACACGTGAAGCCAGTGGGGAGATTAATACACAAAAAATCCGGGCGATGATGATTCGCAAATCGCTACTACTCAATCTTCCGATCGAGGAGCCTCAATACGAGTCTCCCGTTCATCACATCCGCTGGAAGACACTCCAGCAGATGTCCCAACATTATCAGCATCATCCCGGGGATTTCCTCAGTGTGTCGATTCCTTCTTGAATCCTATGAAATAGCCCGGTTCAGGATTCATCTCAGATGACGAGCGTCGGATTGTCAAGCAGATTGGCCGCCATGATTGATTGAGCCGCATCTTGAAGCTTGACCAACGCACGGTTTTGAAGCTGTCGAACACGCTCCTTGCAGATGCCGAGTTGTTCAGCAAGCAGTTTGAGTGTTTGTTCTTGTCCATCGTGTTCAAGGCCAAATCGGGCCATCAGGATAAAACGTTCCCGGTCGTCAAGGAGTTGTCCCATTTCGTTGATGACACGTCGATATAGATTTTCGAAAGCATCCGGGTTGATAACTTGTTCTTCGTCACTGCTTGAAGCTGGCAGTTGAACAAACTGATCGTCGCTGGCCCCTAGATAAAACCGTTGATTCTCTTTTTGACGTCGGTTAATACTGCGGTAAAAGCTGCGTTGTATGGCATGTGTGGCATACGTGCTAAAACGAAACCCCTTGCTGTAATCAAACTTCTCGACAGCATACATCAGGGAAATGTTTCCCTCTCCAACGAGATCATCGAAGGAATTCAGAGGATCTGTGAAACGTCGTGAGATCGAAACCACCAGGCGAAGATTTGCTTGTGTGATTTCATTGCGAACGCGGTCAGCCTGATCAAGCAGTTGGCGAAGTTCCTCCAACTTTTTGGCCGACGGACGCGTGGGGTGGATGGATTGTTGCAACTGGCTAGCCAGATATTTCAGGTAGTTCATCTTACGAAACAGATAAACTTCCTGCTCAGCGGTCAGGAGGGGGATTTCATAGAGACTCCCCAAATATGCTGGAATTTCTTTCGGACGTTTGCGAGTTCCCAATCGACCAGAGGTACGCTCTGGACAGGGAGCCTCAAGAATTTTCTGGCCGGCATTTTTACGTTTGAATTCAGGGTTGTCGATAAATGAGACGGGTTGCATTTCCGGCCGAATCAGCTTGGGAGATTTTTTTGCGCGGTCAGAAGCTGAAATGGCAGGCTCAGAATGCATAGCGATTCGTGCGGAGGGGCGACTGTCCGAAGTTTTTTTCACAGACTTCATGGGGGTGATCCTTGTCAGAACGATGCGTGAGAGCGAATCTGTCCCTTGAATCGCAGATTTGACGATGATGCAAAAATCGTTCAAATCGGTCATTCGTTTAATGATAGAATTGGTTAGGGCATTAAGCAATAGATAATTCGTTCAAATCGTCCAATTCGTTCCAAACTTGACAGAACACGACATCAACTGCGTATTTGGTCTCGTCAAACCCGAATAACGATCTAAGATAGCAGTGATGAGCATGATCGATGCCAATTCAATCTCATCATCAGGCGAATTCCCCCTTTTTGAATAAATGGTCAAAACGTGCAAGCACTCTACACTCCCAAACAGGTTGCCAAAGCCATCGGCGTGAGTGAATCGTCGCTGAAACGCTGGTGTGATCGTGGCTTGATCAAAATGGAAAAGACGGTCGGAGGACACCGACGTCTCCCGGTCAGCGAGGTCCTGCGGTTTCTCAGAGAGAGTGGACACTCCGTCGTTGATCCCGAAATTATTGGATTGCCAAGTATTTCCGGCCAGGGTGAACGTGTCATCGAACGCAGCCGAAGTAATTTTCGGCAAGCATTGCTTGAGGGCAAAGAAGAGGTCGCCCGGCGTGTTATCTATGATTTGTTTTTGTCCAAGATTTCCTTGCGCACGATCATTGACGATGTCCTCGTCGGTGCCTTTATCGAAATCGGGGAATCCTGGGAATGCGGGCATGTCGACGTCTTTGAAGAGCGTCGGGGGTGCCAGATCGCACAACGCATTCTGTATGAACTGGGAAGCTCGATGCCATCACTACGCCCGAATGCCCCGACTGCCATAGGCGCGACAGGGCCGGGGGATCAATACAGCCTGGCAACAACGTGTGTCGAACTCGTATTGCGCGATCTGGGTTGGCAGGCAACCTCTTTGGGGTCTAACCTCCCGTTTGCCAGTATGCACGCAGCGATTCGAAAGATTAAACCCAAACTCTTCTGGTTGAGTGTCTCCTTTATCGAAAATGAGACAGAGTTTGTGACGGGGTTCAATCAGCTCTATCAAATCGCCTCCGAGCAGGGAGCGGCTGTGTTACTGGGGGGGAGGGCAATCAGCGGCGACCTCCGTCAAAAGCTCAGATATAGCTGTTACGCAGATAACATGCAGCACCTGGAAGCATTTGCAAAAACGCAGTATGTGATGCCCGTCGATATCGGTTACGAATTCGACGAGACGGAATAAAACCGTTGAAGTCAGCGACTTAGCTGCAAGCAAACACGCTCATCATCCTCAGGATTCGCTCTCGTGTCGCGCCTTCGTCTCTGCGTCGTCCGCGTGATCGACCACTTTGGGATTCTCCCTTGCCAGGACTTGTCAGTTTGTCCCCAGGTTTTTAGAGGACGCAAAAAAACACGGCTCAAGTCTTGAAGACCTAAGCCGTGTTTTTGTTAGCCAAGACGTGTCGCAGACATTCAATCAGTGAGGAACTTGTCTTGCGACTCGTTGTCGCTGCGTATGTTTCGAGATTAGGGAGCCGCTGGTCCAGCACAGCGAATCAGGTGATCGTGGTCGATATAGACGACGTCTTCCACCTGATCAGTGTGAGAGAACGGAACCGGCCAGTAGCTGCGGATGTATTTTTCGTAGTAAACGGTGCATTTGTAGTGGCAGCTATGCAGTTTGGCAGGGCCGACCATGGGATAGAAACGACATTCGCCGAGTTTGTCGACGATTGGCTCGACAACAATCCGCACGTTGTTGCGAGACGTCTCGGTGAGGAACGCGACCCCGCCGGAGGTATCGTCTGGCAGAGACCGAACGACTTCGTCCGGGCTGGGAGGGTCCATGCAGAAGATCGGTGCATTTTCACCTTCTGCAGGATCGAGAATTGGAACTTTCAGATAGCGTTCTTCCATGTGATAACGATCTTCGACCTTCTGGCTCCAGTAGGAGGGGACAGGGATCAAAGGTGTGGTTTCCCAGAAGCGGGCGAGATTAAACGCCACCACCAGAAAGCCAGACGTCAATTCACAGCCGCTGGCCATGGTGGTCGTCGTACCGATCACCAGCACCAAGGCGATTTGTCGGGCAAATTGTTTCAAATGGAACATCGAATTGACCTCCGGATCAATGTTGCAGACTGTTGTTCCTCAAGCAGTCGGCAAGAAGTTGGCTGACGACCTTCCAGATCTTTGGACAGGATTGTTTTGCAAGACGTGAAGAAACTGATGTGTTCCCAGGCAGACCGTTGATGTTCTCAATGGGCTGCTTGACTCCAGGGATGGAATCTTCAAAAACTCCCGGCTTCAGGCGTTTTTGGGGTGTTGAAAATAGACACGAAATCAATTTTCAACAGGCTGACAGGGGCTGCGATCGAGATTGACGGGTCAAAAACAATCACAGTTCATCTCATTTATCGACCTTTGGCGGGTTGGTCTTTGTGAAAATATCCGGGTTTTGACGATTTTTCCGAGATCACTCGTTGTGGGGGTAATGACGGCTTGAACACCCCATC
>JBGSVC010000580.1:0-2771 GCA_041753175.1 Planctomycetaceae bacterium | reverse complement strand
CAGAAAGCTATCGATGGCGCGCGTTTCGATGTTGGCTTTTTTGCCACCAACGCGAACTTCGCGTCGATCAAAGAGTTCATGATCAGAAAGCACCAGCAAACGATGCTCGATTAAGCGAAAGCCTTTGGAAATCACGCCCACGGGAAACGACATCGAGGGGAGCAGACTGGGATGATCCTGCTCGATCAACTCGATCAGACGCTGGCGTTCTCCTTCGTTATGACAGGCCAGGATCACGCGCTCATCTGGCGTGAGCAGTTGTGAGAGTTCTTTGAGAACCTGATTTCGTGCCCCTGCAAATCGCTCAATCGCTTCGCTGCGCAGGCGAATTTCCAGTTCTGCAGACGACATTCCGATCGCGGTGATCGTCACGGAGGGGAATTTGGCACACTCAGCCAACGTTGCCCGCGGCGAATACAAACCGACAGGATGGCCGAGACGTTCCAGGTAGCGTTTGGCTTCGTCCATCAGTTCGGATAAATCGGAAAACGCAACCCAACTGCCTGCTGGCAGCGATTCGACCAGATTCGCCAGGTGTGACTGATCAAGATCCCGTTCATTCTCAGGATTCATGTTGACTGGCTTGAGAATACTGATCGTCGCTGTCTGAAGATCTTTCAATTTCCGCTGTGAAGCGAGATCGAAAACACGCATCGATTCGATCTGATCGCCGAACAGTTCAATTCGGATCGGATTCAATGCATCAGGGGAATACAGATCGATGATGCCTCCGTGGATCGCAAATTCGCCAGGCTGTTCGATCGCGGAAACTCGCACAAAGTCATTTTCGACCAGCCAATCGGTCAGTTGTTCCAGATCAATTTCTTGATCAACGTGAAACGCTTTGACTGCCGATTCACGCATGGATTTGGCAGGGACAGGTTGCATTAAGGCAGGCAAGGCGGTCACGATGATTTTGGGAGGATGATCTGATTCAAGTTCCCTCAGGCAACGCAGTCGTTGCCCAAAAACATGATCACCGAGAGTGTGCTCATCGGGAAGTGTTTCCCAGGCCGGGAAAATCATCGGTTCGACATCCAGAAATGCCTGAATGTCCTGGGCATAATCATCGACATCGCTCAGACGCGAGAGGACCACGAGCAGGGTTCCCGGGCAGCGACGGCTCAACGCAGAACTGGCCAATGCGCATGCTGATCCCCACGCTCCATCGACTGATGCACTCTTGCCAGAAGAGAGCGTTTCGATGAGTCGTCGGAATTCGGGAGTAGTCTGGAGCAGATCAACCAGCCCTGTCAGGCCGTTTGAGACTGCACTCGGCGTTGGCATGGCGTCGTACTTAAGTGCTCCCCCTCGACGTCAAAGTGATCAACAGGTTTGATCCCATTTCTTTGGGGAAAACGTCTTTGGTCAATGATCAGACTGTCAATGATCAAAAATTATTGTGGGGTCCCTTCCAATTGTCCACCCAGTCGGGAAGGGGGAATTTCATTTGCGACAACTTGGACATAGGGAAATCAGTTGAAAGTCGAAACGAATCAAATGTGAAACCAACGAAAGCACAGGCATGAATAGTGCTCGATCTTAAAACACGGCGTCAGCGTTGATATCTGGAGTTCCTGATGTGCGTTCAAGGAAGGCATTGATGGAGGGCGTCTTTTCAGCATGTTCCCTCAACCCTCTTCGTGACGGTTCATAGACCAAACTCGTTTTCACACACAACGTGAGCCATTGCCATGTCTGAGTCAACAGTTCAAAACGAGCCCAATATCCCAAACGAATCCAGGTTGTTCAGCAGTTCACGTGCTCGTTTATCGTCAAAATTTCTGCGATCAATACCACCATTGAGTTTATTTATCCGGAAGATCTTCAATGAGTTTTCGTCGGATGAGTGTACGACCAACGCAGCGGCATTGTCTTACTACACGGTCTTTTCGCTCCCCCCTTTGATGGCAGTGTTAATTTGGGCCTTGGGAAAGTTTGTGCCAGCAGAGTCCATTTCAGACTCCGTCCAGTTAAACCTCTCGCTCAAGTTTGGGGAAAGTGTTTCCCGAAGTGTGATTCCGTTTCTGAACAATGCGCAAAACCCCGGTGCAACATGGACCGCTGCCATCATCGGATTGGCCGGGTTACTGCTGGGATCTCTGGCAATGTTTATGCAGCTACATTCTTCCATGAACCGGATTTGGGGAGTCCTGGCAGACCCGCAGTCAAATGGATTGTTACTGACAATTCTGCAGCGTCTGGCTGCATTGCTGATGGTGTTCGGCTTGGGGCTGACCATGCTTTTGGCAATGCTCTTTGAAGCAATCACCATGCAGGCCAACATCATTTTGGCATCGGTGTTGCCTGCATCGATCAATCGAGTGGCATTGTGGGGGATGCAGAATCTGGCATCACTGACGTTATTGATCATTCTGTTGACAGCACTCTTCAAATATGTCCCGGATGTCAAAGTGAAGCTTTTGCATGCCATTTACGGAGCCATCTTTACAGCCTTGTTGTTTTTCCTGGGCAAATATGCCTTGAGTTATTATCTCAACGAAGGGGCGTTGAAAACATCGTATGGGAAAGCCGGCGCACTGGCGCTGTTGATGTTGTGGATCTATTATTCGTCGCTGATTATTTTTCTGGGTGCAGAATTCGTTCAGGCCTGGGCGGACTTATGTGGTTACCCGCTGATTCCGGATCGACGAGCAGTCCTCGTCAAAAGAGAAGTTGTCCGGGAGTGAAATTCAAGTCAGCTTCGAGTGACGACAATACATTCTCTTGATGCTCAACGAGGCAGACAGCCACGTTTCAGCCTTTCCATG